>SXOO01000121.1 GCA_005776725.1 Pseudomonadota bacterium
GGGGCCGCGGATCACGTTGATCTGCTCGTTGAACTGGGCGATCCACTCGTTGGCGTTGGGGTGGAGCGCCGGTCGATCGTAGGCCCGGTAGGTCTCCTGCACCCACTCGAAGTCCCCGCCGATCATGTCTCGCACGCCGTACGGGCTGTCGCGGTTGGGGCACGCCCCAACGATGTCGGGGACCTCCTTCCCGCGCACGGCGGCGCAGGCGCCATCCGCCCAGCGATCACCCCAGGGGTAGCGGCGTCCGTCCGGTCCCCGCGCGGCCTTCTCCCACTCGAGCTCGCTGGGCAGCCGCTTGCCCGCCCAGCCGCAGTAGTCGCGGGCCTCACTCCATCGGATCAGCACCGCCGGGCGGCGGTCGCTGCCGGCAGCGTAGGTCTGCCCCTGCCAGTTGTACTTCTCGGCCCACGGCAGCCGATGCGCGGGTCCGGGCTGGCGCGTGGCCAGCAGGTACCTGGCGTAGTCCGCGTTCGTCACGGGCAGGCGGTCGATGTAGTAGCCGGGGATGTCTATTGTGCGTACCGGGCGCTCGTCGGCGTCCCCGTCGTCTGACCCGATGATCGTGGGCCCCCCAGGCACGAAGGTCATCCCGCTGATGGGGGGCGCGGACTCAGACCGGGCGGACGCTGAGGGCGGACGGGCAGGCGCCGGGACCGCTGTGGCGTTGGGGATCGCCCCGGGATCCACGGTGAGAGTGGCGCTGTGGATGTCCGTGACGGTCACGGTGGTCCCGTCGAAGTTCGTGAGCCAGTCGGTCCAGCGTTGGTTCGCTTTGCGGAGGCGCAGCCGCACGGTGACGCGGAACGGGGCGGTGGCGCTCGCTATCGGGATGGCGAAGCGCGCGGTGTCGGTGGCCCCGGGGAGGATGGCCCGGTCGAACGTGGTCTTGCGCACCACCGCGAGGTTGTGGAGGTCTACGGGGACGTTGTCGGCGTCCACGAACACGGTGCGCCAAGAGTGCGCGTCCGGGTCCAGGTAATAGGCGGCGTCGAGGTGGCCGCTGCGATAGAGGGGGGCCTCCGGGGGGCCCGCCGTGACCTCGAGCCACGCCTCGGAGATGTCGGTGGTGCCGCTGGGGAAGCGATGGCCCACCCCGCGGTTGGTTGTGAGCGCCTGAATGACCGCGTGGCCCGGCTGATCCTGGGGCGTGGCCAAGCGGAGCTCGAGGCTGACGGCCTCACGGAGGAACGCCAGCGTCCCCTCGGCCTGCGCCGTATGCCCCGACGCCACGGCGTGGGCGTGGTTCGCCCCGAGGAAGCGGTGGCTCCTGACCTTGCCGTCGTTGGCAGCGGGGTCGCTCGCGGGCACCAGCGGCATGTGACAGTCGCTACAGGTCTTGGCGTTGGGGCCCGAGGCGTACGGGCTGGCCTGCCACTCCGGGAACTGGCCGTGGGGTTTGCCCTCCGCCACGCCCGAGAGCTCCTGCGGCGTGGACTGCTGGTGGCAGGCGCCGCAGAACGCGGCGGTGCGCTGCGAGGGGTGCAGCATGGCCTCGGCGTGGGCCGCTGGGTCCGCGCGGATGAGCGCGTCGTAGGCGGGCCCCAGCGGGGGGAGCCGCGGCGGGGCGATGGTGAAGCTGGCGTTGCCGAGGCGCTTCTCGTCCACGTGAACCGTGGCGTGGCATACCAGACAGGAGATCCCCTCATCGTGCGGGCGGGTGCCGAGCTCGGTGCCTGCGAGGCGAGGATCGACCTCGCCGGCGAGGAGCGCGATCGGGTTGTGGCATCCCGCGCAGAAGCGGCCGGACTCGGGCCCATTGTCGCGCTGGAACCAGCGGATCCCGGTGGCGACGTGGGGGTCCGTGGCGGCGTAGCGGTGCATCGACTCGGACCACTGCGCGTAGATCTCCTGGTGGCACGACGCGCAGGCCGCGGAGCCGGAGAGCTCGGCGCTGTGCAGGAAGCGCGGCGCGGTGAGGCGCGAGGGGGCAAACGGCGACTCGGCGTAGGGCTGGGAGTACTCGGGGGGCTCGGGCGCGCGGCGGACGCTGAGCCCCGCGCCGATCGCCACGCTGGCCACGAGGCAGACCGCTACGGTCAAGGTGAGGCGCCCCACGCGCCGGGCGCGGCTCACAGACCGCTCGAGTAGCGCCAGGTGGACCACGCAGGCCGCGAGCGCCAGCAGAGAGAAGCCGAGGTGCAGGGTGAGCGAGAGGCGCGGTGGGCCGGAGGTGAGCACCGCGAGGACCGTGTGGACGAGGCCGGTGGCGAAGGCGAGGCCCACGGCCGCGGCGGCGAGGAGACCGAGGATCGACCGCCCCCGGATTCGAGCGTGTCGCACCAGCACGATCACGAGCGGCACCACGGCGAGCGCGCCAGCGACCACGTGGACCAGCGCCGCTACGGACGGCGCCGGGAACCAGGCCCCATAGAGGAACGCGCCAGTGAGCGCGGTGAGGGCTGCGAGGACGAGTGCCGACGGAACCACGGGGCCAGTATTCCGGCGGAGCCCCTCGTGTAAAGGGCCCCGAGGGTCGGACGTCAGGGCACGAAGCCCCGGACGTTGAGCGAGAACACGTTGTCGGCGTCGTTGACGAGGCTCTGGCGGAAGCCGAAGTCGACCCCGACGAGGCGCGACACGAAGCCGAGCCCTGCGGTGATCGCGTGGTCGCCCGTGAGCCGGTTCGTCTCGTAGCCGATGCGCAGCGGCACTCGCTCGCCCACCGCGTACTCGAGCCCCACGCGATATTGGGCGGAGGTCTCTTCGGCGGTCTCGAAGTCCAGCACCGTGTCGAACGCCAGGAGGAACGAGCTGGCATACACCGAGGCGCCAATCCCCATCTGGCGGGGCGTCTCCCCAAGGCCGGTCTCGATGAGGTGGTGGCCGACGATCCCGATCCGGAAGAGGTCGGCGATCACGACCAGGAGCCCGGCGTCCATCGTGATCCCCTCGGCGGCGCCGTCTTCACCGATGGTGAGCGAGAGGTACCGGCCGGAGAGGCCCGCGTGGACGGAGTAGCCGTTCCCGCGAAAACCCGAGGCGCCGCCGAAGCGGAGGTTGTGTCCGGTGCGCGCGTTGTCGCTGTCGAACTCGTGGCCGTAGATGTAGCTGTAGCCCACGCCCATCGCGAGCATGGCGTTGGTGGCGCTGTCGACCACCGAGACCGAGAACGTGTGCGCGTCCATGGGCTGCGAGTACTCGTAGCCGGACTCCACGGCGTACTGCATGAACTGGTGCATCGCCGCCGGGTTGAAATACAGCGCGGCGGGGCCGACGGCCGAGGAGCGCACGGCGTCGGCCAGCCCGAGGCTGTTGGCCGAGGCGCCTTCTTCGCGCGCCGAAGCCGCGAACGGCAGCGTGAGCGCGAGGAGGCCCGTAACGAGCGAGGTCTTCATCAATGGTCCTTGTCGCGACTCTCCCCGTGGGTTCCCGTGAGGGGCTCCACGCCGCGGCGACTGGAGCATAGGCAGGCGATCTCCAGGGGGTCAACAACTGCGTCAGCACTTCGTTCGGGCGCGCTGCGGGGCTTGCCACGCCGCCACCTGACGTCCGTGAAGAAGTCGGCTCGACGTGGTAGACCCGTGGCCGTGGAGTCGCTCACCGAGCTCGATCTCGACCGCCGCACGGCGTTGGCCAAGGCGTGGGGGCTTGCCGAGGGCTTCGACCTCGTGGGTGTGGCGCCGCCAGGTCCGTTCCCGGAGATGGAGCGCTTCGCCGAGTGGCTGGCCCACGGCTACCAGGGCACGATGCAGTACATGGTGCGTCACCGTCGGCGCCGCGAGGCTCCAGAGCGCGCGCTCCGGGGGATCCGGTCGGTGCTCGTGGCCACCCTCGGCTACGACACCCCGTCGCCGCACACGGCCGAGGCGCAAGAGGCGGGGCGCGGCTGGATCTCGCGCTACGCCTGGGGGCGCGACTATCACGAGTTGATGGAGCCGATGCTCGACCGGTGGGTCGCCCGCCTCGAGGCTGCTGCGCCAGGTCACCGGTTCATGCGCTACGTGGACCATGGACCCGTGCTGGAGAAGGTCTTCGGTCGCTACGCGGGGCTCGGGTGGGTGGGCAAACACACGAACCTCATCCATCCCCGCCGAGGGTCGTACTTCTTCCTGGCCACCATCCTCAGCGACCTCGAGTTTGCGCCCGACGCGCCCATGCTGGATCACTGCGGCAGCTGCACGGCGTGCCTCGACGCGTGCCCTACGGCCGCCTTCCCCGCGCCTTACGTGCTGGATGCGCGCCGCTGCATCAGCTACCTCACCATCGAGACCAAGGCGCCGATCCCGGACGAGCTGGCGCCGCTGATGGGTGACCACCTCTTCGGCTGTGATGTGTGCCAGGACGTGTGCCCGTGGAACCGGAAGCCCGAGCCGCCGGATCGCCCTGAGTTCCGCCCCACGGAGGGGGCGCTCGCGCCCGCGCTCGAAGAGCTGCTGGCCCTGGACGACGCGGGCTTCGACGCGCGCTTCGCGGGCACGCCCGTGGCGCGCGCGGGGCGGGAGCGGTTACAGGAGAGCGCCCGTCGGGTCGCGCGCACTCAGCGCGGCGAGTAGGTCACAGAGACGGCCTCGCCCACGGCGAAGCAGCCTGCGTCCTCGACGGCGACCCGCAGCGAGCCACCCGCCGTGACCACGGCGGCGCAGCCGGAGCCCTCGATCAGGACCTCGCTGCCCGGGATCGGCGCGGTGGACAGCAAAACGGACGGAAGCGGCGCTTCTGCCACGCTGCTCGAGACGGCGTCGAAGGCGCCCTTGCACAGGCTGGACACATCTCCGCCCAGCTTGTGCGCCAGCGCGGCCGGCCGGAGCCCCGCCGCGGGAGCCGACCCGCACGGGACGCCCGACTCGAGGTCGCTCTCGAGCGCGATCACTGCATGGACGCGCGCGCCCGTGGCTCGGAGGATCGCCTCGTAGAACAGCGGGTCGCCGGGCGAGGCGTCGTTCTCGTTGCTGGCCAGCACGAGCTCGAGGGCCGGCGGGTCGAGAGGGGAGGCCGGTCCACCGTCGAGGGCGGGGCGCGCCTCCGTCGCGAGGCGCGCGAGCACGTCGAGCGAGGCCTCGAGCCGCGGGGAGTCGGCGCTGGCCACGGGCAAGTCCTGCGCGTCCCAGGGGCGGGGCGTGGGGTTGGACAGCCCGGCCACGAAGAAAGCCGCTGCGGGCTCGGTGCGGAGACGCGCGGAAAGCGCGGCGCCCAGCGCCTTGACCCGGGACTCGAGCCCCGCCATGGAAGCGGAGTCGTCCACGGCGAGCACCACTACCTTGGGCGTGGGCGTGACGGTGAGCGCTTCGGTGAGCGGTGAGACCGGCGAGTGGCCGACCACTACGACCGGGACGCGGTGCACCCTGCCGTTCGCCACGCGCAGCTCCACCGTAGCCTCGCAGGGCGCGGCGTCTGGCGACGCCGACACCACGAAGTCGGTTGCCGTTGGGAGCGCAGCGCCGTTGGCCAAAGGAGACGTGAGCGTGAGCAGACACGCGCCGGCGTGGAGCGTGGCGGCGTCGAAGGCGGCCGGGATACGCGGGTCGGCGCCCAGGCGGAGGGGCGCGGACTCGCCCGGAGCCAGCACCAGGCCGCTCGGGAGCACCGCGGTGACCGGAGGCGTGGCCAGCGCCCAGAGGCTGGGGCCGTCGGGCAGCTCCGTGGCGAGGCGTGCCTTGACGAAGCGCTGAGAGCCGTCGGGATTTCCCGCGAGATCCAGCAGCCAGAGCTCGAGCCGGCCCGCGATGAGCTGGGCGGCCTCGAGCTTCTTCGGGGCGTGGATCCTCACATAGACCACCGTCTGAGCACCCGGCGGGAGGTCAACCGCAGGCGAAGGGTCCATCGTGAAGAACGGGCTGGGGCCGCCGGGGCAGACGAGGTCGTGCGGCTCGCGGAGCACGCAATGCGACATGGGGGCCTCGGCGCGCGAGGTGGTCCGGCAGGTCCCTCCGCCCACGGACGCCACATGGAAGGGCACCACGGCCTCGGCGCCCGGGGGCAGCGGCGCCATGAGCACGGCCAGGCCCGCCGGATCCGGCCACGCGAGGGCGTCGCAGTTTCCGCGCGGGCCGGCCGCGGTGGTGCTGGCGGGCCGAGGGCTGGCGACGACTGGAAGGTTGGCGGGGGAGGGCGTCGCAGGGGCGTTGCAGCCTGGGCACGGCGCCTCGCCGAGCGACACATGGTCGACACAGCCGAGGAGCGCGAGCGAGGCGAAGAACGAACGCACGCTGGCAGCATGACCCCTCTTGGGGCCGCCGCGCAAGCAACGGCGCTTCGGGGTCACGGGTTCTGCTGGACCGCGCTCTCGACGAGGGCGCGGTGCACGCTCCCGGGGTGCTGGGCGAGGAAGCGCTGCGCGGCCCGGCGGCCGAGCTCGGTGCGTCCGGCGCGAACCAGCGCCACGACGGTGAGCGCCTCACGCTCCTCGGCGAGTCGCCCCGACGGGTAGCCCCGCCGATGTTCGTCGAGGAGGCGCAGGGCGCGGCCCGGTGCGCCGCTCCGAACGGCGGCGCGTGCGCGTGTGAGCAACGACGTCTCGCTGGGGCGGGCGGGCTCGACCACCGCCTCGCGGCGCGTCGCCCCGTCTTCGGGGTCCGGTGCACGCGTCGCCACGGTCACCTCGGCCTCGGTTCGCGGGGCCTCCACAGCCCGCGGGGCACCTGTTGGCGTCGGCGAGGCAGCGTTGCGAGGGCTCGGGGACGCGGCGGGCTCCGGCGTGGGCGCAGCCGTGGGTGCTTCGGGTCGGGGCACGCCCGGTGCGGTCGGCGGCGTCGCGTGTTGGGGCGGTGCGGAGGGCGCCCTCGAGCCTTCGGCCGCGACAAGGGCCGCCGGTGGCGCCTCGCCGGGAGAGAGGCGCCAGATCGCGAGACCCGCCACGACCACCGCGCCGAGCGCCAGGCCCCATCGGGCGCTCGCCCCCATTGCGGGGCGGACGGGGATCTCGAGGCGGGCGGCGACGCGTTCGTACGCTCCCGCAGGCGGGGCCGCGCTTCGCTCGGCGGCGAGCAGGCGCAGCGCGTCGCCCGAAAGCGGCGGCAGGTCCGCAGGCGACCCGTCGGCCGTGTTCACGGGGTTGGCTGCCGTGGGCGCCTGGGTCGCGTTCGGGTCCTGGCGCTTCGACGAATTGGGTTCAAGCGGGTCCATGACCGTCTCCTCGGATGGCTGCCTCGAAGCGCGCGCGGGCAAGCCGCAGGCGGGAGTACAGCGTGTTCAGCGGCGCGGAGAGCTCCCGCGCGATGTCTGGCATGGCGAAGCCGTCGATGTCGTGCATCACGAAGACGACGCGCTGCTCCAGGGGCAGCGTGTGGAGGGCCACAGCCACGCGGTTGCGAGCCTCGGCGCCCTCGAGCGCCACGTCGGGCGCCGGCTGCCCGTCGCGCGGCTCGTCGGTCTCGCCCATGACCTCTCGGCGACGGTGCGCGCGCCGGCGATCGTCCGAAGCCACCCGATAGGCGATCCCGGTGACCCAGGGCTTCACCGGGCGGCTCGGGTCGTAGTCTCCAAGGCGCCGGTGGACCACCAGGAAGACCTCGTGCACCGCGTCCTCCAGATCCCGCTCCGGGACCCCGAGTCGCCGCAGCGTGCACCACACGTGGTGGAACGTCTCGCGGTAGACGTCGGCGAGGGACACGGCCGTCACCGACACCCCGGCATGTAGAGCGAGCGCCATCGTCCTGCTCTTGGGAGCCGCCCTGGGGTTCCGTCACCGGTCACGGACGAAACTCGGCGGAGCGCGCTGGTGCCTGGGCCACCCCGACCCGGGCGGCCGCTGCGTGGGGGCTGAGTCCGGCGCGCGGTCATCGCCGCTCGGACGCCAGCTCGAGGTGCAGCGCCAGCGTCAGCCCCACGGTCCACAGCGCGGGCCGGAAGAGCTCCACGCGGCCGTTCTCGTCCGAGGCGTGGAAGGCCGTCCGCCACACGGCGAGGCCGCCCTCCAGATCGAGGGTGCCCGTTGCGGCACCCAGCACCCACTCAGCCCCGAGCGCCGCGCCCAGCACCGCGTGCCCACCGCCGCGCTCCCTGCCGCCCTCCAGCCCGCGGCCCACGCCGTGGATCCGGCCAACCTCCGCGAGCCCGCACAGGCGCCCGGCCACGCCGCGGACAGGGCGTCCCGAGGCGCTCCCTGGGTTCCAGCAGCCCGTGAGCCGAAGGTCCACGCGCTGCAGCGCCACGCCGAGCTCTGCGCCTGCGCTGGCGACCACCGGCGACACCCCGAGGTCGAGGTGGGCCACCCATCCCGCCCCGCCCAGCCCGCCGCCGAGGCGCGGCATCAGGACCGGCGTGGGGAGCCCTCCCGCCGACAGGTGCGCCGCGACGTAGACGTCCCAGCTCGGCGGGAGCGCCTCGGGCAGCGGCGCGTCTGGGCGTGTCGGTGGCAGCGGGATCTGCCGCGCGACCTCGGGCCGCCGCGGCCCGGGCGTTTCGGCCTCCTCGGCGCGCACGAGCGAAGGGGGAGCGAATGTGGGATCGAGCGCGATGCAGATCGACACCGCCGCTGCCTCCAGCGAGTTTCGGCAGCTGGCGTCCGGCCGAATGAGGCGCTGGCCGAGCGGGCGCCCGTCCAGCGTCAGCGACACCTCGGCGACGTAGCCGGTCGGGTGGGAGCCGATCACCACGCGGGCGGCCGCGGGGCGCTCGGGGGCCGCGCCGCAGCGGCGCACCGCGCGGGTGAGCGCGACCAGATTGGGGCACTCCGGTGGCGCCGTGAGGCTCAGCTCGCAGCGCGCCGGCGGCTCCAAGCCGAGCAGCAGCGCCGCGAGGGCGAGGGTCGTCAAAAGACCAGCTCCAAGGTCA
>SXOO01000122.1 GCA_005776725.1 Pseudomonadota bacterium
CCGTTGGCCTGCTCGAAGGCGCCCTCGCGACGGGCTGCCGCGCCCGTGAACGCGCCTCGCTCGTGGCCGAAGAGCTCGCTCTCCGCAAGGCCGCTCGGGATGGCACCGCAGTTGAGCGCCACGAAGGGCCGGCCACGACGGGGGCTCAGCCGGTGGATCGCCCGCGCCAGGAGCTCTTTCCCGGTGCCACTCTCACCGCCGATGAAGATTGGCAGCCGGCTCGGCGCGCCGCGGTCAGCCAACTCGTACACCTCGCGCATGGCGCGCGAGCGTCCGACCAGCCCCTCGAAGGTCCCATGCCGCGCCAACTCGCGCCGGAGGGCGCGTCTCTCGTCGGCGTCGTCGAGTAGCCGTCCCACGCGCGTTAGCATGGCCTCGAGCGCCCCCGGGTGGAGCGGCTTGGTCACGTAGTCCACGGCCCCGAGGCGCATCGCCTCGACCGCGCGCTCCAGCTTGCGATCGCTGGTCAAGACGACCACGAAGTGCCGTCCCGGGCGCGCCGCTACGCGGGTCAAGAGGTCCATTCCGTCGCCGTCCGGGAGCCCCATGTCGAGGAGGATCAGGTCAGGTGGCGCTGCGTCGAGCGCCTGCGCCGCGTGGGCCAGGGTGCCGGCGATAAGCGGCTCATAGCCGCGCTGTTCCAGCAGCTCGGCGAGCGGCGCGCTGCTCTCCGCGTCGTCCTCGACGACCAACACCCGACGCGGCCGAGGAGCGGCGTTCACGGCGCACCGAGCACGAGGGTCTCGAGCCGGTCGACGGCCTCGGAGAGGCGCTCGAGTTGACGGGAGGCGGCCTCGAGCGCCCGAGCACGCCCTTCCGCGGCCCCCGGGCCAGCGAGCCGGGCCACCTCGACGTGGAGCACTGCGCCGTTGAGCGCGCCCCGAAGGTCGTGGAAGAGCCTGTCGAGCGCCGCGGCTCGGGCTTCGGGGTTCGTGTCAGCCGTCATGGTGCACCTTGGCCGCGAAGGCTAGGCGCGCCCGGGCCAGCTGTCGAAGGAGGTTGACGAGGCTCCCGGGGTTGATCGGCTTGCGCAGCACGGCCTCGACCCCCCACCGCGAGTGCTCCGCTGCCGTGCTGGTGGCCGCGTCGCCGCTCACCACTACGATCGGCATCAGGGAATCGAGCGCACGGACCCGCTGAATCAAGCTCCAGCCGCTCTCGGGCCCTAGCCCGATGTCCGTAACCATGAGCGTGGGGGGACGCGCGAGGAGGCGCTCCATCGCCGTGTCGACGGACCGGGCGACGACCACCTCGAATCCGGCCGCCTCGAGCAGGACACGCAGGGCGTCCAGCGAGCTCGCGTCGTCATCGACCAAGAGCACGCGAGCCTCCACGCGCATCGCGTGCAGGTTGAGTTCCGATCGGCGGCGCTCCCCCCGGGCAGCGGCAGCCTTTGCCTGTGGCAGGCTGACGCGCACGAGCGCACCGCGCCCGAGCGCCCCGACGTCGAACGCGATGACGCCTCCGTGTGACTCAACGATCGCTCTGCACAGCGCGAGTCCGAGCCCCGTTCCGCCATCGCCCTTCGTGCTCACGAAGGCCTCGAACACCCGCTCGCCCAGGTCCGCGGGAATCCCGGGCCCATCGTCCTCGACCTCGAGCAGGACGTCGCCTCCACTGACGAGCGCCCGGAGCTGCACGGTGCCTCCTCGTCCGGTCGCGTCGATGCCGTTGGCGACCAGGTTGAGCAAGACCTGAACCAGATCGCCCACCACCCCCTCGACGTCGGGCGCAGCGCTCGACCCGATGACCAACGACACACCGCCCGCTTCGGCGCGCGCCGAGGCCAGATCCACACAGCGCGTGAGCAGCTCGGTCGTGGAGACGCGCACCTTCGCCGACGGCGGGCTCTGGTGGAGGATGCGACGAATGCGGTCGGTGACCTCGCGAGCCGTGTCTGCCGCCTCCAGGATGGCTCTGGCGTGCGCCACGATCTCCGGGTCGTCGCTCTTCGCGGCGATGAGTGACGCACGCGTAACGATGGCGGTGAGCACGGTGTTGAAGTCGTGGGCGACGCCTCCGGTGGTCTGCCCCACGGCGAGGAGTCGGCGCGGGCTCGGCAGGCGGCGGCGTGTCTCGGGGGAGTCCTCCACCGTGGCAGTCTACTCGTTCGACCCAAGCGAGTCCGAGCTTTCGATGGAGAAGCTGCACGCGCGAGGCTTGGCCGAACCGGCGCCAGCCGAGCGGCAGATCGGTAAGTATTACCGGTAAGTCTTACCTGTCGCGTATTCCGTACCGAGCCAACACACACAGTAACACCAACAAACACACCGACATACGAGTTGGTTCGCTTCCTGCTGGCTGTGAGTGACGATGCCACCCCTCGCCCCACCACCCGCGGACCAGCTCAGCGCCACGGAGCTGCTGCGCATGGCGCTAGAGCAGTACGGGGTCGACCTGTGGTTCGCCTGCGGCTTCACCGTAGAAGACATCGTGCTGCTCCACATGGCCTCCAGCTTCGGGGTCACACCCAGCGCGTTCTTCGTGGATACCGGCCGTCACTTCGAGGAGACGTACCAGATCGCTGACGACGTTCGGCGGATCATGGGCATCGAGGTGCGCTGGGTGTTCCCGGCGTCTCACGACCTGGACGACGTCTTGGCGCGCGACGGCGCCACCACCATCACCTCAGACACCGCTTGTCGCCGCCGCTGCTGCGAGGTTCGTCGCCTGGGGCCCGCCCGCCGGGCCCTCGAGGGCGCGCGCGCCTGGGTGGTCGGAGCGAGGCGGACGCAGACCACGATCCGGCAGACGTTGGCGGCGGTGGAGGAGAGCCCCGCCACGTACGGCCTGCCACGCTACGCGCCGCTCGCGGACTGGCGCTTCGGTGAGGTCGTGAACTATGCGCGAGCCAAGAAGCTGCCGTTTCATGCGCTCTACCGCCGGGGCTTCATGTCCATCGGCTGTGCGCCGTGCACGGCGGCGCCGCGACCGGGCGAAGCCGAGCGGGCGGGGCGCTGGCCTTTCGAGCAGGAGGTCGAGCGCGAAGCGGGACAGCACCTCAGCGGGATTTGGCCTGGGGGCAAGCCGTGACTGGCCCGTCGGATTGTTCGGCGTGCGCGACGCCCGTCCCTGTTGGGGTCACGTTCTGCCCCGCGTGCGGCTGCCGGGTGCGACTCACCGACCACTCAGGACTCGTGGTGAAGGGCAACTTTCGCCTCGATGAGCGGATCGGCGCTGGGGGCATGGGCGTCATCTACCGGGCCTGTCAGCTCTCGCTGGACAAGGTGGTGGCGGTCAAGGTGCTTCACGAGCACCTCGCGGCCGACCAGGGGATCGTGAGTCGTTTCCACCGGGAAGCGCACGCCGCCGGCAGCCTTCGGCACCCACACACCATCACCATCATCGACTTCGGGCAGACCCATGACGGAATGCTCTTCATCGCCATGGAGTACCTCGACGGGCGCGACCTCGGGCGAATCCTCGGCGCGTCCGGCCGACTCCCGCCGAAGCGCGCCGTGCACATCGCCATGCAGGTCCTCGAGGCGCTCGACGAGGCGCACGCCGAAGGCATCGTCCATCGCGACCTGAAGCCAGAGAACATCGTCATCTCGAGTCTGCGCATGGAGCCGGACTTCGTGAAGGTCCTCGACTTCGGCATCGCCAAGATCCAGGACCCGAAGCGCGGAGACGCCGCGGGGTTCCGGACCATCGCCGGGCTCGTGTGCGGGACGCCAGAGTACATGGCCCCCGAGCAGATCCGGGGAGACCCCATCGACGGCCGCACGGACCTCTACGCCCTCGGCGTCGTCCTCTTCGAGATGCTCACAGGACAGCTCCCCTTCTCTGGCGGGCCGATGCTGTCCGTGGCGACCCGTCAGCTCACCGAGCCGCCGCCAGCCATCAGCGCGCTGGTGTCGGACGTGCCGCCTGCGCTCGAGGCGATCGTGGAGCGCCTCCTGTCCAAGGACCCCAACAGCCGCTACCCGTCCGCTCGGGCCGTTCACGCCGCGCTGTTGGCCGCCTCGCGGTCGTTCTCCAGCCCTCGCACGCCCGCGGTCGATACGTCGGACGAGCCCACGACCGAGACCGTCAGTGGGTCGTGGCCGCCGAACCCCTCCCGAGACCCCCAGCGGCCCAGCGCCACCCTCTCGGCGCCGCGGCTTCGCCGCCCTCCCCGTTGGATCGTGGCAATCGCCGCGGGGATCGTGGCGGTGTCGGCCGCCTTGACTGTCTTCGTTCGTGGCGGTCCGGGGTCCCGCTCAGCCCCGGAGGGCAGCGAAGCACCTCGTCAGCTTCACGCGAACGTCAGCCCGGCCACCGCGGCGGCGGATGAGACCGGGCGCCCCCAGGGCAAGGCGCCGGCCCCCCCTACCGGTCCCGCGGCTCACGCCGGGGGCGTCTCGCCCGAGGCGGGCAAGAGCGACACCGTGCCGGCCGGCGGCGCGCCCTCGCGGCAACCGGTCGAGTCTCTTGCCAGCGCCGCGCCGCCCCACGGAACCGCCTCGAGCCCG
>SXOO01000123.1 GCA_005776725.1 Pseudomonadota bacterium
AGCCGCGGCTCGCAGCTGGTCACCAGCGCGTCGATCATGAGCCGGCCGGGCCCGCCGCCCGCGCAGCCGCCAGTCGCCGCCGCGCAACCGCCCGTGCCCACTGCACCCGCTGCACCCGCGGCGCCCCCTGAGCGCATGAAGCTGAAGGGGATCCGCAAGGCGCAGGCCGAGGGCATGGTGAAGTCGTTCTACACCGCGCCACACTTCACCTACGTCGAAGAGATCGACATGACGGAGCTCGTGGCGCTCCGCAAGGTGCTCAAGGGTCCCGCGAGCGCACGAGGGGCAGACCTGACCTTCCTCCCCTTCATGATGAAGGCGCTCGTGCTCACCCTGCGCGAGCACCCGTTCCTGAACGCGTCGCTCGACGACGCAGCCCAAGAGATCGTCTTTCACAAGACCATGCACTTCGGCATCGCCGTCGCCACCGACCACGGGCTCACCGTGCCGGTGGTCTACGACGTCGATCGGAAGACGGTCGTGCAGATCGCCATCGAGCTGGCCGACAAGTCGGAGCGCGCGCGCAAGCTCAAGCTCACGAAGGACGACTTCGGTGGCTCCACGTTCACCATCACCTCGCTCGGGAAGATCGGCGGCATCCTCGCCACGCCCATCCTCAACCCCGGTGAGGTCGCGATCCTCGGCATTCACGCCATGCGGATCGCCCCGAAGTGGGACGAGGCCAAGGCCACCTTCGTACCCCGCGAGATGATGAACGTGTCGCTGTCGTTCGATCATCGGGTCGTCGACGGCTTCACGGGCGCAACGGCCGTGCAGCGCCTCAAGCAGCTGCTCGAGACCCCAGGCAGCCTCCTCCTCGACCTGGCCTGATGCGCGACTCGGACCACTGGGACGCCGCCGAGGGCACCCCGCTCTACCAGGTGGTCGGTGAGGACGGCGCGCTCCTTCGGGCGGACGACGCCGTGGACCCGGAGCTGGCGCTGCGCCTCTATCGCGCGATGGCGACGGTCCGCGTCGTCGACGAGCGCATGGTCACGCTCCAGCGCCAGGGGCGTATCAGCTTCTACGGCGCGGCCACGGGTCAGGAGGCCACGGTCATCGGGACGGGCCTCGCGCTCGAGCCGACCGACTGGGTTGTGCCGGCCCTGCGAGAGGGCGGGATCACGCTGCTGCGAGGGATGCCCCTGTCGACCTACGTCGACCAGCTGTTCGGGAACGGAACGGACGTGGAGAAGGGGCGCCAGATGCCCTGCCACTACGGCCACCGCGATGTGCGATACGTCACACTGAGCTCGTGTATCGCGAACCAGCTGCAACACGCCGTGGGCATCGCGCTGGCCGCGCGCCTCCAGGGAGAGACCACGGTGGCGGCAGGGTACATGGGGGATGGGGCGACCAGCGAAGGCGACTTCCACGTCGCGCTCGAGTTCGCGGCCCAGCTCAGGGCGCCCACGCTCTTCGTGTGCCAGAACAACCAGTGGGCGATCTCGACCGGGTCGCGCCAGCAGAGTCGGGCACGGACCCTCGCGAGCAAGGCCAAGGGATACGGAGTCCGCGGGTACCGGGTCGACGGCAACGACGCCGTCGCGGTGTACCGAGTCACCCAGGCCGCGCTGCAGCACATCCGCCAGAGCGGTCAGCCCGCCTTCATCGAAGCGCTCACCTATCGGATCGGCGCGCACTCCACTTCGGACGATCCGACGCGGTATCGCGACGAGCGCATCACCGAGGCGTGGAAGCTGCGCGACCCGCTCATTCGCCTTCGCGCTCTGCTGGGCCGGCTTGGCGCATGGGACGACGCCGCCGACGCCGCGCTCCAGGCGGAGCTCACCGAACGACTGAAGGCCGAGGTAGTGCGCGCGGAGTCAACCGCACCCCCAGCCCTCGCAACGCTCTTCGAAGACGTCTGGGCCACCCCGCCGTGGCACCTGGAGCGCCAACGCGCTGCCCTCGAGCAACACCTCAGCGCCCACCCGGGCGCCGCCGAAAACCACTAGCAGGAGCCAACATGGCAGACACACGCAACCCCGCGGCAGGCGGCACCGAGGCTACCCGCAAGTACGACGTCGTCGTGATCGGTGGCGGGCCGGGCGGATACGTCTGCGCCATTCGCCTCGCGCAGCTCGGCAAGAAGACGGCCTGCATCGAGGCGGGAGAGCTCGGGGGCGTGTGCCTCAACGTCGGGTGTATCCCCTCGAAGGCGCTGATCACGGCCTCCAAGCGCTTCGATCAGCTGAAGCACCTCGGGACCATGGGGATCTCCGGGGTCGGCGGCGCCACGGTAGACATCGGCGCGATGCAGACCTGGAAGCAGGGCATCGTGAAGAAGCTCACTCAGGGAGTCGGTGGGCTGTTCAAGGGCAACGGCGTGGAGTCGATCCGCGGGCGCGCGCGCCTCGTGGGCCCGAATCGGGTCGAGGTGACCGGACACGCGAACACGAAGACGATCATCGAGGCCCAGCACATCGTGATCGCCACCGGCTCGCGGCCGGTCCAAATCCCCGGCTTCGACTTCGACGGACAACACGTCCTCAGCTCCACGGGCGCGTTGGCGCTCGACCGGATCCCGAAGAAGCTCGTCGTGGTCGGCGGAGGCTATATCGGCCTCGAGCTCGGCGGAACATACGCGCGCCTCGGCTCCCAGGTCACGGTGGTAGAGGCCACGCCGCAGCTCCTCCCGGGCTTCGACCTCGACATCGTCAAGCTCGTCGAGAAGAAGCTGAAATCGCAGGGAGCCACGGTGCTGCTCGAGCATCAGGCCAAGGGCTGGAAGAAGTCGTCCACCGGCGGGGCCATCTGCCGCGTGACGGACCGCACGGGCGCAGAGAAGCAGATCGAGGCCGACGCGATCCTCGTCACGGTCGGGCGACGGCCGAACTCCGAGGACCTGGGCCTCGAGACCGCCGGCGTGCGCGTCGATGGCCGCGGCTTCATCGAGGTGGACTCGCGCCGCCGCACCAGCGCCGCAGGCATCTATGCGATCGGCGATGTGGTCGGGAACCCGATGCTCGCGCACAAGGCGTCGAGCGAGGGGGAGGTCGTGGCGGAGGTCATCGCCGGGCACGACGTGGTCTTCGCGCCCCGTTGTATCCCGGCGGTGGTGTTCACCGATCCCGAGATCGGAGCCGTAGGCCTCTCGGAGTCAGAAGCCTGGGCCCAGGGCCGCAAGACCGCCACGGGCAAGTACCCGTTCGCGGGCCTCGGCCGCGCGCTCACCACGGGAGAGACGGACGGCTTCGTGCGGGTGGTGATCGACGCCAAGACCACGGAGATCCTGGGCGCGCAAATCGTGGGACCCGAGGCGTCCGACCTCATCGCCGAGGCCGGCCTGGCCATCGAGATGGGGGCGCTGGCGATGGACGTGTCGCTCACGATCCACGCCCATCCCACGCTGGCCGAGGCATTCATGGAGGCCTCCAAGGCGGCGATCGGCCAAGCGATCCACCTCGTCAATCGGCCCGGATGACGGCGCCCCTCGCCTGTGCGGTCGAGTGGCGCGGCCGCGAGGCCTACCCGGTGACCTGGGAGCACCAGCGCCGCCTCGTGTCAGCGCGCACAGCAGGCGAGAGCATCGACACAGTGGTCTTCGTGGAGCACGACGAGGTGATCACGCGAGGCCGCAAGAGCCGCGACCTCGCGAACGTGCTCGACGCGGGCAGCATCCCGGTCCTCGAGGTCGAGCGCGGCGGAGACGTGACCTGGCACGGCCCCGGGCAGCTCGTGGCTTATCCGATCTTTGCGCTCGGCCCCGACGAACGCGACGCCCCGGCGTTCATCCGTCGTCTGGAGGGCTGGATCATTGGCGCACTCGCGCCCTTCGGGGTCAGCGGTGAGCGCCGTCACGGCTATTCGGGCGTTTGGGTTGGCGGCCGAAAGCTCGCCTCTGTGGGCATCGGGGTGTCCGCGCGGTGGATCACCTGGCACGGCGTCTCGATCAACGTGGCTCCCTCCCTTGACGGCTACCGACGGATCAACCCGTGCGGGCTGGACGCCGACGTCATGACGTCGCTCCTCGAGCTGGGGTGCTCTGTGGGTCTGGACGCGCTCCGGGAGCAGCTGGTCGCGCGGCTCGCGAGCGATCTCGGCAGAGCCCCGCTTGCGGTCGCTTGACCGTGCCCACACAGTCAGACGCGTCAGTGCGTCGCGGGCTGCGACACCGCGCGTGACCCGCCACCGCCGTGGTTGGCGGGATGCGGCAGAACTTCGACCCGGAGGAGCCCACCATGCGTGAGTCACAGTGCAGTTCCGGGGACGGCGCGAACGCGCTGTGGCGGCGGGCGCGCAGGTTGTGGCTCGTGGTGGCGCTATGCGCGAGTCAAGCGGCGTCCGCGGCGCCTCCCGAGCTCGCCACCCTCGAGACCAAGGCGGAGGCGGGCGACCCCGTCGCGATGGTAGTGCTGGGCGAGGTGCACTGGCAGGGGACGGGTGTCCCGCGGAGCCTCGCCACCGGACTCGTCTGGTTCCGCAAGGCGGCGGAGCTCGGCAACGCGGAAGCGCACGACGCGCTGGCCCGAGCGTACGGGTCCGGCTTGGGGTTGCCTCGAAACCTCGACCTTGCGCTGCGCCACGCGCGTGAGGCGGTCGCCCGCGGCGAACGGCAGGCAGCTCGGACGCGGCTCGTCATGATCCTCATCGAGCGCGGGGACTCCCCCTCAGAGGCAGACCTGTTCGGCGTGAGAAGCGCCGCGGACGAGGGCTACCTACCCGCGGCGGCCGTCTACGGCTACTGCCTCCTCCACGGGAAGGGGGTGCCCGCGGACGTTGCGAAGGGCCTTGCCTGGCTCGAGCGCGCCGCCGAGCTCAACGAGTCGGAGGCGCTCCGAATCCTCGGCCGCACATACGCGCACGGGCTACCGGCCCGGGGCGGCCAACCGGAGGTGACGAAGGAAGTGCCCAAGGCCATCGCGCTGCTCGAGCGACTCGCCAACAGCGACCCGGCGGCGGCGATCGACCTCGCCCGTATGTATGGAAGCGGCGTGTTCGGGGCCGTGGAGGGTCCGAAGGCGCTCGAGTGGTTCGAGAAGGCGGCCAACGCGGGCGTGGTTGAGGGCTGGATCTGGATGGGCACGGCCCTCCTCGAGGGCCTCGTGGTGCCGCGCGATGTGCCGCGAGCCCTGGTGGCCCTGCGCCACGCGGTCGACGCCGGCCACCCCGACGGGCAAGCCACGCTGGCCGCGGTGTTCCTCGACGACTCCGAGCCAGCGAACGACGCGGAGGCCACGGCGCTGCTCGAGGCGGCCATGGCACAAGGCTCCGGCCGAGCGTACGATCTGCGCGCAACGGCGTACGCGCGGGGCCACGGCGGCCCGCGAGATCCGGCGAAGTCGCTGATCCACCTCGAGCGCGCCGTGGAGCTGGGCCACTTTCCGGCACGCACCCGCCTCGCCGCCACGCTCCTAAGGAGCTCACCGTCGCCAGAGACCGCACAGCGCGCCGCCCGTCTCCTCGAGTCCAACGTCGCCATCGGCGACATGGCAGCGACCATCGTCCTCGCGCGGCTGACCTTCACCGCCCGGCTCGGTCCGCCCGACCCGAAGCGCGCGCGGGAGCTCCTCGAGACGGCAACCGCTGCCGGCTACGCCCCCGCCTTCGTGGAGCTCGGCGACCTGTTGCTGGAGCCCGCCTTCAACGACCCGGCAAGCGCGCGGGCCCTGTGGGCGAGAGGCGCCGCACTCGGCAACTCGGTAGCCCAGTGCCGCCTGGGCGCCGCCAACGGGCTAGCGACGCTCACACCTCCGCAACGTCAACAGTGGTTGAGCGCTTGCGTGGCTTCCGCACCCGGCGACGCGGAGTCGGGGGCCGTGGCCGCGGTCGCCATCGTGCACGGCGCCGTTGGGCCGCCGAACCGAGAGTGGGCCCGCGAGCTCTTCGAGCAGGCCGTGGCGCTCGGGAGCCTCCGGGCCATGGTGGACTATGTACCGCTCCTGGCGACTCCCGGACCCGGCCAGGATGTGGCCAGGGCGCGGACGCTAGCCCGTGAGGCCATGGGGATGGGCTCGATCGAGGGCAAGTGGCTGTCGGCGCGCCTCGTGCTGGTGGGCGATGTCTCGCCGGACGAGGCCCGCGAGCCTCTGCAGTGGCTCCGCGAGGCGGCCGAGGCCGGGTTGCGGGAGGCGCAGCTCGATCTTGGCTACGTCTACGCGGAGGGTCGCCACACGAGCCAGGACGAAGCTCAAGCGCTGCTCTGGTTCCAGAAGGCGAGCTCGGCGGGGCTGGCGGAGGCGTTACGCGCCGAGGCATTCCTGCTGCTCCGCGGCAAGGAGCCGCGCGCCGCGGATGCGGCAGAGCGACTCAAGCGAGCAGCCGAAGCGGGCGACGCGAGCGCGGCGCAGGTGCTGGCAGAGCTGCTCACGAAGGGCGCCCCGGGCTTCCCAGCCGACGTGGCCGCCGGCTTCGCCCTGTTCCAGAAGCTCGCCGAGGCGGGGATGCCCGACGCGATGAACGCGCTGGGACACCTGCATGCGTCGGGCGTTGGCGCCCCCCTGAGCGGACCGACCGCGCTCGTGTGGTTCACCAAGGCCGCCGAAGCGGGACACCGAGACGCCATGACCGCCGCAGCCTCGCTGCTGGTCCGCGCCGAGCTCGGCGTGCCGCCGGACTTCATCCGCGGTCGAGAGTGGTTCCGGCGCGCGGCCCAGCTGGGCGATCCGGTGGCGATGGAGGCTTACGGAGTGCTGCTAGGCGACGGCGAGGGTGGCCGTCGAGACGTCGAGGAGGCCTTGTCGTGGCTTTATCTCGCGCGCTCGCGCATGCCGCCGGGGGAGCTGGCAGCGCGCGTGGCGGAGCGGATACGCGTTGCAGAGCTGGCGCTCCCCCCCACGACCGTGAGTGGGGCGAGGACGCGCGCCGAGGCGCTGGACCCGACCCTGCCGCGCTGAGGACAGACACGCCTTGCTGGCGGCCTCGGTCACGCTCCGCTCACGATCGCGTTACGGCGCGCCAACAGCCCGAAGCAACTGTTGCTTCGCCCTGGCTTTTCTGCGAAGGTCCGCGCCGCTCGGGGGGGCCCCCTAAACCCCCACCCGGCGACGGAGCGTGCGTGTCTACGAAGGAAGAAGGCATCAAGGTCGAGGGCACCGTTATCGAGCCCCTCCCCAACGCGATGTTCCGCGTCGAGCTCGAGAACGGTCACAAGGTCCTCGCACACGTGTCGGGCAAGATGCGGAAGTTCTTCATCCGCATCCTCCCGGGCGACAAGGTCACGGTAGAGCTGTCTCCCTACGATCTCACGCGCGGCCGTATCACCTATCGCGACAAGTGACCCCGCCGCGGGTCAGCCCGCGCGCCTAGCGTGTGACATCTTGGGGCCTCGCGAATCTGGCCCCCCTCCCCGGAAGCCCCCACACCCTCAGACGATGCGCATGGCGACTACGTCCTAGCGCGATGACGGTCGAGTGATGCCGCTGGCACTGCTCGTGATTAGGGACGTCTCCGTCCGAGGCGGCTCCAGCCCCCGCCCGGGCGGAGTCCCCAATGAACGTCGCTTCCGCTTTCAACGCCGCCCTCGCCTCGTCATCCATTGGTAGCTCATTCCCTTCGAAGCGGCTGGGGCACGCCCAACCTGCCGGCGCGCCGCTCCCGAAGAACGCGGCTCCCACGCCGCCGTCCTCCGGAAATGGCGCGGCGCCCGAGCACAACGGCGTCCGAGCGGCCCCCACCCTGCCCTCCTGGTTCCGCGCGCGCGTCGCCCGCGACGTCCGCACCGTGTCCTGCGGCGTGGACGCCGACGACGTGTTGCAGGAGATGCGCCTCGTCATGCTTCAGCGCGGCTGGCCCGGCGCCTGCGGCGTGCGGTTGAACTGGCTCTTCCTCGAGGTGCTCCGCCGCTTCCGGCGCCCGCCCACGGACGAGTTGACGGAGCTCGCCGCCCACTACTCGGAGGATATCGAGAACCTCATCGACCTCGAGTCGGCCGCAAGCCGTCTGGCGCCGGCCGAGGCAACCGCGCTCCTCGGGTCTGCGTCTGGGGCGCCGCTCCGAACGATCGCCGGCGACCTGGGTGTGTCCATCGCCACGGCGCACCGGCTGGTCGCGGCCGCCCGAACCCGGCTGTTGGCCGCCTGATTGACTCTGCTCAAGAAGCGGCCGACTCCGGCCGATAAGTCGTCCTGAGAAGTTTGACACTGACTCGATTGCTGGTAAATCGCAGTCGATTTGCCGCTGTTACGGGTTCCGCAGCGTTCCCGCACACCATGCCCCGCCTCCACGGGTGGGTATTCGGCCACCCGATCTATGCCGACCGCGACGTGCGGTGTGCTGGGTCGGGCAACGCCGAAAGGATCGGAAGATGAGTCTCTTTGGGGGAAACATGTCATCGGTAACCGAGCTAGAGACGAGGAGCCTCGATCTAGGACGCGCCGACACGTTCACGCGCTTTCACTTTCCCATGCCCGCAGGCACGGACCGTCGAGCGCATCGACGAGAGCTGGTCTGGGCCGAGTGCCTCGTCAGCCCTCCGGTGGGTCTCTCGGATCCAACGCGCGCCCTGATGGTGGATCGGTCGGAGGGCGGGGCCCTCATCGAGTGGCCTTTGTCCCACGAGCTCCGAGTCGGGGATCACGTCACCGTCACCGAGTCCGGCGCCTGCTGGACCGGTCGAGTCGTCCGCGTGTCGGGCGACGGCCGTCCGCGCCCGGCTTTCGCACTGGCGCGACTCGCCAGCGACCGAGTCACCCCAGCGAACCGGAACGCCTTCCAGTAGCTCCCCGCAGAGCGCAGGAGCGCGCCGGGCCCCACGTGCGGTCCCTCCTGTTGCCAGCTCTGGCCGGTATCAAAAGACAGAACTCTCTTGCCGTCCATTCACCGTTCGGCGTTTGACATTGGCTCCGCCAGTGGTAGACCGAATGGGCATTGGTTTGTCATGGGCTCCAAGCGTGCCCGTCTCCTTCGACCCGCCGGTCACCTCGGCTAGGTCGACGAGGCGCCTGTCCAGGCTCACCGCGACGTGCGGTGCGCCTGCTCGGGCCACGCCGGATGGGCCGATGGACGAGCTTGGGGGGGCAAAATGTCAGCAACAACCGAGCAAGAGGAAAGGCGCGCCGATCTCGGAAGCGCCGACACGTTCACGCGCTTTCACAGCCCCATGCCCGCCGGCACGGATCGGCGAGTGTACCGGAGGGAGCTGGTCCTGGCGGAGTGCCTCATCGAACAGCCGTTGGGTCTCTCGGATCCAGCGCGTGTTCTGATGGTGGATCGGTCCGAGGGCGGGGCCCTCATCGAGTGGCCTCTGGCCCGGGAACACCACGTCGGGGAGCGGTTCAATGTCACCGAGTCCGATGGCAGCTGGACCGGTCAGGTCGTCCGCGTGTCGGGCAACTGCCGGCCGCGCCCGGCTTTCGCGCTGGTGCGACTCGGCAGCGCTCGTGTCACCGTTGCGAACGGGAACGCCTTCCACTAGTTTCCGCGCGCTTCGCCCGCTACACGGTTGAACCGCTGGTGGGCACGGCCTCTCGTCCGGCACACACCGCGCCGGCGAGAGCAGATCGTCAAAGCCGCCCCGCCGCGAAGCTGGGCGTGAACGCGGAGATGCCATGTTCGCCGAACTCAACGCCACCGCCCGCGAGCTCCAGGACCGAATCGAACGGCTCCGGGGGTATCTTTGACTGGGATAACCTGAAAGACCGGGTCCTTCAGCTCGAGGAGCTCATCGCCGAGCCCTCGCTCTGGGACGAACCACAGCGCGCTCAGACCCTCCTGAAGGAACAGAAGGAGGTTCAAGACGCCGTTCAGTCGATCGAGAAGCCGCTCAAGTGGCTCGATGACGCCCGCGTGCTCATCGAGCTGGGCCACGAGGTCGGGGACGAGAGCGTCGTCCCCGAGATCCGTGAGACCCTCGACCGCGTCGCCGAGGCCGCGAAACAGCTCGAGCTCGGCCGAATGCTCGGGGGCCCCCTCGATCGCAACAACGCGCTGATCATGATCAACGCTGGCGCCGGCGGCACCGAGTCAGTCGACTGGGCGGGCATGCTGCTGCGCATGTACCTGCGTTACTGCGACTCTCGCGGCTGGGCCACAACCATGCTCGATGAGCAGGAGGGCGACGAAGCCGGGATAAAGAGCGCCACGGTGCAGGTCGATGGCCTCTACGCCTATGGCATGTTGCGCGCCGAGGTGGGCGTCCACCGTCTGGTCCGGATCTCCCCGTTCGACTCCGCAGCGCGCCGCCACACCTCGTTCGCCAGTGTGTTCGTCTACCCCGAAGTGGACGACGACATCGACGTGCAGGTCAACGAGGCGGACCTGAGGGTCGACACATACCGCTCCGGCGGCGCCGGCGGACAGCACGTCAACA
>SXOO01000124.1 GCA_005776725.1 Pseudomonadota bacterium
AGAGCTTGCCGACGTCTCCGACCACCTGCTCCGCAGGGAAGCCAAGGCCGGACAGGATCTCGTGCGCTTTCGGCTCGAGATCGTAGCCCCCGAGCTCCTGGAACCGCGCCTGGACCGCGCCGTACCGCTCCAGCACCGCCTCCAGATCGCCGTCTGCCGTGGCCATCTTCGCCTCGAGCGCGTCCAGCTCGAACTTGAGCGACGCGACCTCTCCGGCGCCAGCGAGCGTCTCGTCGAGGACGCTGCGCCCCTTCATGTCGCCCACGTCTTGGCGGAAATAGCCCAGCGTCATCTTCTTCGGCTTGTCGACCGAGCCGTCGTCCGGCTGCTCTTCACCCGTGACCAGGCGGAAGAGAGTGGTCTTCCCCGCGCCGTTTGGGCCGACGAGGCCCACCTTCTCTCCGCGGTTCACTTGGAAGCTCGCGTCGATGAAGAGGATCTGAGGGCCGTACTGCTTGGTGATACCGGTGAAGCTGAGCATGGGGCGGCGCTATAGCAGCCGTCCACGGAGCGAGCAACGACTACTCGCGAGCCACGCTCAGGGGAGCGGTGTGGCCTTGGCGATGGCGCCGGCCGAGGTGTTGCCGACGGTGTCGGTTGCACAGACGCGATACGCCGCCACGGTCTTCACCCCGGTGTGGGTGAACGCGGTGGCCGGGCCGGTGTAGAGCAGCTTGCCCTCCGTGCACGAGCCCGGCGGGGCGGTGGGCGCGTACCGCACGGTGTAGCTCGCCACGCCGCTGTGAGGGTCGACCGGGGCCGTCCAGCTGAGGCTGACCGACTGGCTCCCCGACGTGGCCGTCAGCTTCGGGTTCGGCGGCGGCGTGAGGTCCAGCACTACGGTGTCCGACACCGGCGCCGCCACGTTGCCGTATTGGTCGCGGAACCACACCGAGACCTTCTTGGTCCCCGTGCCGGTGAGCAGCGTCCAGCTCTTCTGCGCCGTGTAGGTGACGAAGTCGGTGCAGGTCGCGGTGTTGGACACACACATCGACGACACGGTGTGGGCGTCAGTGGCAGAGAGCGTGAGCGTCACGGTCTGCTTGGCGGTGGCGCCGACGCCGGCGGCGATCACCACGGTCCCCTTGGGGCCGTCGTACTCCGGAGCCGGGCGCGCCTCGAGGGTGACGCCCGCGGCGGTGTTGCCCACGGCGTCGATGGCGCAGAGCCGGTACGCGTAGGTCTTGCCGTTCACGAGGCCGGTGTGGGTGAACCCGCCGCTGGCGCCCTCGTAGAGCAGGGTGCCGCTCGAGCAGGTGGCGGGCGCGGTGCTGCCGGTGACCAGGCGGTACTTGGCGACTCCGCTGTGGGCGTCTGTCGCCCCGGACCACGTGAGCGCCAGCGTCCCGCTGGAGCCCGCCGCGGTGAGGACGCCGGGCTTGGGCGCGGTGAGGTCCAGGACGATCGCGTCGCTGACCGGGGCCGACACGGTGCCCCAGCCATCCTTGAACCAGACACGCAGCGTCTTGGGTCCGTTCGAGGCGGGGAACACGAACTTCGTCGAGCTCTTGTAGGCGGTCCACGCGGTGCAGGTGGCCCCGGTGGCGAGGCACATGTGGGTCACGCTGGTGGCGTCGGTTGCCGAGATGGCCACGGCGACCTCCGGCTTCGCGGTGAAGCCTGCGCCCGCCGCCAGCTGGATCGTCCCGACCGGCGGGTCGAACTCGCCGAGCGGACGCGCCGTGGCGACGACACCGGCGGCCACGTTCCCGGCGCCGTCGAGCGCACAGACGCGATAACCGGTGGTGGTGCCGTTCACGAGCCCGGTGTGAACCGTGGAGGTGGCGGCGCCCTCGTAGACGACCGTGCCGCTGCCACAGCTGCCTGGGGCGTTGGCCGCCGCGACCACGCGGTAGGAGGCGAGGCCGGTGCCCACATCCTTGAACCCGGACCACGCGAGGCTCACCTGCCCCGAGCCGGGCGTGGCCGTGAGCTTGCCGCCCGTGGGCAACGTGGTGTCGAGCGTGATCAGCGCGGTGATCGGCGCCGGCGAGGTGTTGCCCTGTGTATCGCGCAGCCAGACGCGCACCGTCTTCTTGCCGTCCGGTTTTGCCAGCGTGAAGGAGCGGGTGGCGCTGAACGCGCCGAACGCGGTGCACGGGGTGGACTCGGAGACGCACGCGCTGGCGACGCCGGAGGCGTCGGTGGCGGTGATGGTGAGCGAGACCGTCGCGGCGCGGGTGACCGTGGCGCCGCTGTTGATCACGAATGAACCCGCCGGGGGTGTGGTGTCGGGCGTGGTGTCGACCACCGCTTCAGGCTGCTGTTGTTCCGGATCCACCGCCAGCGCCGCGGAGAGGTCGAGCCGCGGCAAGACGAGGCCGTTGCGTGCGTCCGTCACCGGCGCGCCGCTGGCCGTGAGGCGGGTGCGCAGCGCCTCCGGCGACTCAGCGGGGAAGGCCGCGGCCAGCACCGCCACGGCCCCGGCCACGTGAGGCGACGCCTGCGACGTACCCGCCATGGTGGAGCCACCGGCCGTGATGAGGCCCCCCGGGGCCAGCATGGAGACGAAGGCGGCTGCGTTGGAGAAGCAGGTCACCTGGTCGCGGGTGGTAGTTGCATCAGCGCAGCTCGAGAACTGGAGGCCGCCGACGGCCGCGTCGTAGACGGCGCCCACCGAGATCGCGTGCGGTGCGCACGCCGGCGAGCCCACCTGGTTCGTGTAGCCGTCGTTCCCGGTGGACACCACGGGCACGATGCCCGCGTCCCAGAGCGTGCGCATGCCCACGGCGAGCGCGTCGGTGGGGCACGCGGCCGAGTGCGCTCCGTTCCCCAGCGACAGGTTGGCCGCCACGATCCCGTAGGTCTCCTTGTTGGCCACCAGCCAGTCGATGGCCGCGAGGATGTGCGAGCTGTACGCGAGGCCGTCGGCGCTGAAGACGTCGAGCGCGATGATGCCCGCCCCGGGCGCCATGCCGGCGACCACCGCCGCGACGTTGGTCCCGTGGTTCGTGCCGTCGTCCTGCTGGCCGTCTTCGGGCGCGAAGTCCTGTGCCCACACCACCTTGCAGCCCGGCGCGCCGGGCGCCGCGCAAGCCCCGAAGGCGGCGTTGCTGTATCGGACGCCGGTGTCGAGCACTGCGACCGTGGCCCCTGCGCCGTCGAAGCCGTCGGCGAACGGGCCCGGCTGGCCGACTACGCTGAGGCTCTGTGCGAGGTAGGGCGCGTTGGGGGCGTCCGGCACGATCCGGGCCACGCCCACCGTGGCGCGCAGGTGCTCCAGCCCGTCGCGGGACGAGAGGCGAACGGCCGCCGCGGGCACGGCCCCGAAGCGTCGGACCACCCGACCCAGCTGACGCGGCAGCGACGCGAGGTCGTCAGCGCCGTCGAAGAGCACTAGGACGTCCACGGTCTCCCGCCGCTCGAGGCGGCCGACCGCGTCACCGGGCAGCTCCACCACCGCCAGCGCAGGCTCCGCCTGCTCGGTCAGGGCTTGGGGGTCTACCTGCGCGTCCACGTCATGGCCCGCGGCGTCGCCCGGTCCCGGCCCCGCTGGGTGCTCGCACGCCAGGATCGAGAGCATGGCCATGACCCATCGGGGCCAGGGGGCCACCTGGCCGGGTGCGACAACGACGCTGGTTCGGGCGGGGGAGCTCATGAGCGAACCTTCGGGGCAGCCGAGGGCGCGGGTTAACCTTTGGGCGCGGCGCGAGCGGCGAGGGCAGGGTCCGGCCGCTCTACGCTCGAAGGCACAGCGCCAGCAGCGCGCGCCCGTGCTTGCGTGCCAGCTTCTCCCCCATGCCGGGCACCTCGAGGAGCGCGTCTTCGTCGGTGGGGCGCAGCTCGGCCACCGCGTCGAGCACGCGGTCGCTGAAGATCCGGAAGGCAGGGATGCCGTTGCGCTTTGCCTCGGCGAGGCGCCACTCGCGCAGCGCCAGGCGGAGCCCGTCCTCCGGCTGCGTGACCCTGGGGGCCGCCGTGCGACCCCGAGCCGAGGAGACGGCCTTCGCCCGCTTCGTGCGCTTCCCCTTGGTTGGCGGCCCCGAATCCCGCACCTGGAGGCCCACGGCGGTTCCTCGTGAGGCTTTTCGGCCGGCCGGCGTGAGGCTGGCGCGCTCGTAGCGGATGCTCTTGCCGTCTTTCTCGAAGGTGTCGGCGGCGACGGTGACGAGGCCCGCGCGCACCAGACCGTCGAGCACGTGCTCGAAGGCCCGCCGGTCGCCCGGCGCGTCGCCATAGACCAGCTTGCAGAGCCTGCCCGTGCTCTGCTGGTCGTGATGTCGAAGCGTGTCGAGGATCGTGACGGCGTGCTCGGCTTCGTCCTCGGTGACGGTGCGGAACGCGGAGACCACGCACGCGTCGGGGCGGCACTCGTCGCAGTGGCCGCAGGCCTCTCCGCTGTCTGACGCGTCGCCGAAGTACTGCACCAGGCGGCGCATCCGGCAGCCCGCGCCATCCGCGAAGCGGGCGATCTCGAGCAGCTGCTCCTCGCGCCGCTTCCGCACCGCCTCGTACGGGCGTTGCCAGTTCGAGCCCCCCGGAGACACCTGCTCGTCCGGCGAGATTTGGACGCCCCCGTGGACCCAGAGCTTGTCGAGGGCCACCTCGACGATCTCGGGATCGAGGCGGAGGAGCTTGGGCAACGCGTCCCGGGCGACTGGGCCGCGCGCCGCCACGTCGCAGATCGACTTCAGGACGTCTACCGACGGGAAGTTGCGGTCGGTGAGGAACTCGTGCGTCTTCCGGTCTTGGAACGAGTGCATGAGCACGGCGCGGGAAGGTTTTCCGTCGCGCCCAGCGCGCCCGATCTCCTGGTAGTAGCCCTCTACCGTGGAGGGGAGCGTGAGGTGCACCACCGTGCGCACGTCGGGTTTGTCGATGCC
>SXOO01000017.1 GCA_005776725.1 Pseudomonadota bacterium
ACTCCGCCTTGGTGGGGCAGCTCCCGTCGATCGCGTTGTCGCACGCCTCGCCCGGGTCCACGACGCCGTTGCCGCAGCCCTCGGACACGAGGCAATCGGCGCTGCAGCCGTCGCCGCCCTTCGTGTTCTTGTCGTCGCACGCCTCCCACGGATCCGTGGTCCCGTCGCCGCAAGTGGACTTGCACGCGTCGTCGACGGTCCCGTCGCAGTCGTCGTCGGCCCCGTTGCACAGCTCCTGGCTCGGCGTGCACGCGTCGCCGATCGGCGCGCCGAACTGGAAACAGCGGGTCTCCGTGAAGCGATAGAGGGTGCGGCTGGGCGACAACACCGCGAGGACGAAGTCGAGGCACGCGCCGCCAGAGGCGCCGGTGGAGACGATGAAGTCGAAGTCTGCGGCGGACGACTGCGAGCCGCCGGCTGGGACCTCCGCGGTGAACGTGGGCGGGTTGTCGAGGTCCAGTACGGTGAGACTCGCCGAGGTGGAGCTCATCCGAACCTCGACCTTCTGGTCGGCGAGCGGCGTCGAGACCTGGTCGAACTCGAGCGGCGTGATCGGAACGTCCACAGCGCCCGGGTTCTCGAGGTCGAGGACCAGCTCGATGGACTCACCCGCTTCGATCAGCGAGTCGTCGTCGCCTTTGCTCTTGCCGACCGAGTCGTCGTCCACGAACGGATTGCCCATGCCCAGGCGCACGCCACGCCGCACGCCGACGCGCACCGGCAGCGTGGTGATCGCACCCTCTTTGGAGTCTTCCAGAGCCAGCTCCAGCGAGACGACCGTGCCGTTCTGCAGCTCGGGCGCCAGCTTGACCCGGAAGGGGGTCGCGGGAGCCTTGGACCCACCGGCCACGAGGTCGTCGTACACCGCGGCGCCCTCCACGACCTCAACGCGGGGGTCGCTCGAGGTCAGCTTCCCGGAGACGCTCAGGTAGTTCGTGCCGCTGGTGTTCTCCACCGTGGGGAGCAGGTCGATGTTCTCGCCTGCGTCCGCCAACGCGTTACCCGCGCCCCCGTAGGGCGGCTGGTCTGTCCCGGACCACTCGTCGGCCACGATCTCCAGCGTTACCAGCCGCACCGCGGGCGTGGTGCACTCGCCGTTCACGCAGACGTCTGCCCCTGCACAGGCCCCGTCGGGGTGGGCGGGCGAGCAGGCTTCGGTGGGGGGGGTGGCGATGTCTGGGGTGGCTTCGGCGTCGGACGGGGCCCCGGTGTCCGGCGCCGTGGGGACGTCGGCGCCCGTCTGGGCGTCTGCGTCCTCGTTCTTCGAGGAGGAGGACCTGCGGGTGGTGCAGGCCGAGAGGGCGACGATGAGGATGAGGATGCGCATGGCGAGGGCATCCTAACGCGGGACCGCCGGTCCGCCACAGCGGCGGGGCGGCGTCTAGTCGACGCGGATGATCGCGCTGGTGGCCGGAGTGGCGCCCGGAGACGTAGCGACCGCGCGGAACCAGAACGTCTGGGACGCGTAGGTCGGCAACGAGTAGCTGCCCACATCGGCTGACGGCAATCCCGGCAGGATGTCGACCCAGCGCGGATCCAGCTCAGTCTTCATTTGCACCGTGACGACGGCGTCCGGGCGGCTAGCGTTCCACTCGAACTGGGCCTCCGCGGCGACGGTTCCGCCCACGGTGACCACGTGCACTCGAACGTCCAAGGTGACGTCCATGGACGCTAGCTCCGTGGCGCCGTTCTGATCGTCGTCAACGGACGAGCCGTTCTGACCAAGGTTCACCGCTTGCCCGGGGCCCGCTCCGCCCTCCGGGGGCGTCACGAAGTCTTCAACAGGGGCGTCTGTGGCGCCGGCAGAGTCGTCATCCTGGCCTCGGGACGGGTCGCCAAACGCGGCGTTCTCCAGGCCCTCGGTGAGATCACAAGCCGACACGAGAGAGACGAACACAACCAACGAGAGACGCATGACAACCTCCAAGTGCGCTGGAGGGGCCGACCACACGGCCCGTCGCGCCCGCCTCACAACGCGGGTCGGTTGCAGAAGATCTCGGAGGCCTCACTTTTCGTCTTCGTGTGGGAATACCCGTCCGAAGCGGGTCTGGAGATCGCTCCCCCTGCGTGAACTCAGGGCTCGGCGCCCCCGGCTGGGGCGGCCGAAGGCGCGCCCGCCTTGAGCCACGCCGTGTAGAAGCGGAGCATCTGTCGGTCCGTGAAGTGCCCCTGCTCCAGCCAGTAGCCGGTGGCGTCGTGTACGAGCTCACGCGCCAGCAACGCTAGGGCGCCGCCGGGGCGCATCAGCCCGACCAACCGACGCATCGTCCTCAGGCGGGTCTTGCCCGTCGCCGCCTTCGCGCCGCCGTCCACCAGCGCCGACCAAACCCACCCGAGGCGGTCGCCCGTGGCGTTCTTCGACCACCACGCCTCCCACTTGGCGACGCCCTTCTTGCCCGTGCCGAACGTCCTGCCCGTGGTGCGCAGGAGCACCTCGTCCGCGCCCTTGGCGAGCCGCGGGTCTCCCAGCAGCGGCGCCACACGGGGTAAGGCGGGACCGTGACGGAGCCGCCCAAGGCCTTCGAGGGCCTTGGTGCGCGCTGCCGAGGGGGCGCCCGTGCGGGTCGCGAGCCCCGCTAGCGCCTCTGCCGTGCTGGTGGCGGCGATGTGCGCGACCACCCGGGTGAGCGCCACCAGGAGCTCGCCGTCCGTCTCCGAAAGGCGCGCCGCGAGCCGATCCGCGTGCGCCCCGAGGCCGGGGAGCAGCTCGAGCACCTCCAGCGCGGCCAACCGCAGGCGGCGCGCCCGCTTGGAGTCCTCGACCACGCGCACCAGCTCACCGCCCACCACGCCAGACCGGAGCAGCTTCAAGCGGTCCAGCGCGGCCAGGGCCCGAGCGTCCGGCCCGGTGAGATCGGCGGCGGCAGTCCGGGCAGCGTCATCCACGGCGCTCTGGAAGTCGTCGACCCAGGCGTGCGTGGGCCCGTAGTTTCGGCACCCGGCGAGCCGGTCGTGGCGCGCGCAATAGAGGCGGACGTGGAAGTGCTCTGCGTGTGCGCTGGAGTTTCCGGGCTCCCCCAGTACCTCGGCGGCTCGCGCCACCAGCTCGGCGGGCTCTCCCGCCTTGGTCGCGTGCTCCAGCAGCCTCCTGCGAAGCGCGTTCTTGCAGAAGATCCACTGGACCTGCACCGCCTTGTCTGTCAGGAACGCGCGGACAAGCAGCCAGTTGCGCCTCGTGTCGAAGCGGAGAGTTCCGGCGACGCCGTCATCGTCGAAGACCACCAGCGTGGGTGTCCTCACCGGCCGTCCACGCGTGTCCATCGCGTAGAACCCGAGGTCGGCGTCTCTCCCGCTGTTGTGGCTCACGCTCGGGCCGATGTCGCCGCCGCCCTGGAGGCTCATGTTCCCGACCAGCAACATGGACCCGCGCTGCGCCGTCGCCACGCTCGCCGCCGCGCGTTTGAGCGCGCCCACGAGCTCGTCGGTCCCCCAATGCAGGCCGCGACGCCGGGTGCCGCGCATGACCTCGTGAGCCTCGCCGCGCGCAGGCAGCTGCTTCCCGTTGATGAGGTGGCCGTCCGACGCGTTTCCGACGGAGACCGACGGGGGTGCGCCGCACAGGGTCAGGCAGGTGAGCACGACGAGCATGCGGCCAACGCTATTGGAGAGAGACGTGGTCCGCCAGCTCGCGCAACTTGAGACACAAGAGACGCGCACGGTCCGTTCGCGTCTCTCTGTGAGACGGCTCGGCGTCGCGGGAGAGGTGCGCGCGACCGTGATCGCACGACGCCGTCCGTTGGCACGGGGCGTGCTTTCTCGTTTAGGCCAGGACCTGTCCTCCTGGGGCGCAGCAGTTTCGGCGCCCCCCCGAAAGCGGTGGAAAGAATCCCTTGCTCGGCGCCGCGAGTCGCTGGGTGCTGTGCTAAGTGAGCCTTCGAGCGACCGGACCCCCAACCGGCGCTGCGAAGGCTCTCGTTTTTAACCCACCTGGGCCGCTTTAACCCACCCGGATCGCCTCGCTGGGTCGAGCCTCTGGCACACTGCGCGCCGATGACGTCCGCGGAGCTCCTCGACGCCCTCGAGCGCCACTTCGGTTTCTCCGAGTTCCGCCTCGGCCAGGAACAGCTCGTCCGCTCCATGATGGGGCAGGGCACCGCGTTGGGCGTGATGCCCACGGGCGCGGGCAAGAGCCTCTGCTATCAGCTTCCGGCCGTGCTGCTCCCAGGGACCACGCTGGTCGTCTCGCCCCTCATCGCGCTCATGAAAGACCAGGTCGGCCAGCTGGAGGCCCGGGGGATCCGGGCCACCTACATCAACTCCACCCTCGATCCCCACGAGCGCGAGCGCCGGGTTCGGGCGCTGCTCGCGGGGGAGTGGCGCCTCGCGTACCTCGCTCCGGAGCGCCTGCAAGACGGCTTCATCGAGCGTCTTCGGGCCGTGGACGTGGCCGCGGTGGTGGTGGACGAGGCCCACTGCATCAGCCAATGGGGCCACGACTTCCGGCCGGACTATCGCCGGCTGGGCCACGTGGTCCGCGCGCTCGGCGTAAAGCGCGTCGGGGCGTTCACCGCCACGGCCACCCCGGAGGTCCAGGCCGACATCCAGTCGTTGCTCGGCATCCCGCCCGAGACCACCTGGGTCTTCGGCTTCGGCCGCCCGAACCTGCGCTTCGACGTCGTCCCGGTCCGCAAGAAGACCGACAAGCTCCCGCTCCTCCTCCGCTATCTCCGGCGCAACGCGGACAGCTCCGGGATCGTCTACGTCTCCACCCGTGCGTCCGCGGAAGCCGTCGCGGGCGCGCTGCTCGACGCCGGGTTCTCGGCGGCCCGGTACCACGCAGGCCTCGACCCGAACGACCGGCGTGAGGTCCAGGACCGCTTCATGGCGGGCGAGACGCGGGTCATCGTGGCCACGAACGCGTTCGGCATGGGGGTCGACAAGCGCGACGTGCGCTTCGTGATCCACCACGACGTCCCAGGCAGCCTCGAAGCGCTCTACCAGGAGGCCGGCCGCGCGGGGCGCGACGGCGAACCCGCCGAGACCACGGTGCTCTTCTCGTACGCCGACGTGAAGCTCCAGGAGTTCCTGATCGAGCGCCGCGAGCCCACCGAGGCCTCGCCCGAGCTGGCGGCGCGCTTGCGGCTCCTCGACCTCGAGCGCCTGCAAGCGGTGGCGCGTTATGCCTACGGCAGCGCCTGCCGGCAGGCGACGATGCTCAACTACTTCGGGGAGCGTCACGACGGCCGCCCCTGCGGGCGCTGCGATCTCTGCGACGGGAGCCCGGCGCTCACCTCGCGCCCGCGCCGACCCGCTGTGTCCAGGCCGGGGGATCGGCACCCGCCGCGCACCCCCAGCGACGCCGAGGCCGTGGTGCTCCAGAAGCTCCTGTCCGCGTTCGCGCGCTCCGACGGGAGGGCGCTGCCTTACCGGCTGGTGATCCAGGCGGCGGTGGGCGCGCGAACGCAGGCGGTCCTCGAGTCCCCGCTTGCCGACTCGCGCTCACACGGCGTGCTGGAGGGCTTCAGCGGCGTGCTGCTCGAGCGCGTGGTCCTCGCCCTGGTTGACGCCCGCTGTTTGGAGCGCAGCGAGCAGGCGGCAGGGCAGCTGTCGCCGCACGAGACGCTGGTCCTCACCCCGCTGGGGCGCGAGGTCATGTGGCGGAGGCAGGCCGTTGCGCTGGCAGTGGGACCGTTCGAGGGCGGCGCCTCCGCGTCCGCCGCCGTGACGCCCGCAGACCAGGTGGCGCTCGACCGCCTCGCTTCGGAGCGCCGCGCGATCGCGGGGGTCGTGGGGCTCCCGCCCACGCTCGTTTGCTCCGACGCGGTTCTTCGTCGCATCGCGGTGGCCCGTCCCAACGACGCGGCCGGTATGTTGGCGGTGCGCGGCGTGGGGCCAAGCGGCGAGGCGCTGTTCGGCGCCCGCTTCCGTCGCGCGTTGGTCGGCTGAGGAGGTCCCCGTGGGTCCCGTTCTGCTCGTGATCATGGACGGTGTGGGTCTCGGTCCCGCGGACGAAGGGAACGCCGTGCACCTCGCGCGCACGCCCACGCTGGACCGGCTCTTCGCCACGTGCCCGCACACGCGACTCGCCGCGCACGGTCGCGCCGTGGGGCTTCCCTCGGACGACGACATGGGGAACTCGGAGGTGGGGCACAACGCGCTCGGCGCAGGCCGCGTCTTCGACCAGGGGGCTACGCTGGTCGAGCGGTCGCTGGCCGAGGGCAGGCTGGTCCGCGGGCGGGCGTGGGGCGAGCTCTTGGCCGCCCCGGGCGCGCTCCACTTCATCGGCCTCCTGTCCGACGGCAACGTCCACAGCCACGAGCGGCACCTGTTCGCGCTCCTCGAGGCCGCCGCCGCCGCGGGTAAGAAGCGCCTCTACGTCCACGCGCTGCTGGACGGGCGCGATGTGCTGGACCGCTCCGCCGAGCAGTATCTCGAGCGCTGCGAGGGCGTCCTCGCGGGCCTCCGCGAGAGCGGCGTCGATGCGCGCATCGCCTCCGGCGGGGGGCGAATGCGCGTCACGATGGATCGCTACGAGGCGGACTGGCGCATCGTGGAGCGCGGCTGGCGCGCCCACGTGCTGGGTGACGCGCCCAGCTTCCCGTCGGCCCTCGAGGCGGTGGCCGCCGCGCGCGCCGCCGAGCCCGGCGTGAGCGACCAGAACCTCCCGCCGTTCGTGGTGGCCGGAGGCGCCCCGATCGTCGACGGCGACGCGGTGGTGCTCTTCAACTTCCGGGGAGATCGCGCCATCCAGATCTGCCGCGCCTTCGAGCGGGACGTGCCCTTCGACCGGGTGCGCACGCCGGACGTGGTCTTCGCCGGGATGATGCAATACGACGGCGATCTCGCCCTGCCCGGGCGGTTCCTCGTCACGCCACCCGCCATCGACAACACGCTCTCGCAGGTCCTGGTGCGCGCACAAGTGCGGAGCTGGGCGTGCTCCGAGACGCAGAAGTTCGGGCACGTCACGTACTTCTGGAACGGCAACCGGGCAGAGCCCATCGACCCGCGCCTGGACGTGTGGCACCGCATCGAGTCGGATCGTGTCTCGTTCGACGAGCGCCCGTGGATGAAGGCGGCCGAGATCACGGACGCCACGCTCGAGGCGCTGGGCGGCGGCTTCCAGTTCCTGCGGATCAACTTCCCCAACGGCGACATGGTGGGCCACACGGGCAACCGCGAGGCCGCGATCCTTGCGGTGGAGGCGGTGGACCTCTGCCTCGCTCGCCTCTCGCTCGCTGTCTCCCGGCGGGGGGGCGTGCTGGTGGTCACGGCCGACCACGGCAACGCCGACGAGATGTGGAAGCGCAGCAAGTCCGGCGAGCTCCTGCAGGGCGCCGGGGGCCAGCCCGTCGCGTCCACCGCGCACTCCCTCGCGCCGGTCCCTTTCATACTGGAGGGTGCGCCCCACGGGATGCGGCTTGGTCCCGGGGGTCTCGGGAACGTCGCGGCGACGCTCGCCCAGCTCTTGGGGGTTCAGGCGCCGGCGGACTACCTGCCCAGCCTCGTCACCGCGTGACACGGCCCCGCTCCCTCTTGTTGGCGATGCCCGACGGCGTGCGCCTCGCGGCCGACGTCTACCTCCCCGCGGGCCCCGGGCCGTTTCCCACGATCCTCCACCAGACGCGCTACTACCGGGCGGTCGGGATGCGGCGCGGCTTCGGCTGGGTGGCCCTGGCGCGCGCGATGGACACGGACTTCGTCACGCGGCAGCGCTTCCTCGCGGCGGGCTACGCGTGGGTCTCGGTGTGTGTTCGGGGCTCCGGGGCCTCGTTCGGGGCCAGCCCCTTCCCCTGGGCGCGCGCCGAGATCTCCGATGGCGCGCAGGTCCTGGATTGGATCGTCGCCCAGCCCTGGTCCGACGGGGCCGTGGGGTCCACGGGGATCTCGTACGCGGGCACCTCCGCCGAGCACCTCGCGGCGTCGGGCCACCGCGCGCTACGCGCTATCGCGCCTCGGTTCTCGTGCTTCGACGTGTACCCCGACGTCGCTTTCCCGGGCGGCATCCGGCTTCGCTCGTTCACGGAGTCGTGGGGCGCGCTCAATCGCCTGCTGGACAGCGGCGACGTCGCCGGGGCGGTGGCGCTGAATCTTCGCCTGTCGGGCCGCGCGGTGGCCGACCTGGGGCCCGGCTTCCGGTGGCTCCGCTGGGCCGCCCACCCGGCCGCCCAGGCCCTGGTGCGCACGGGCGTCCGAGCGGTGTCGTATGGCGCCGCTGCCGTGGGCGGCGATCGCGCCGGCCTCGCCGCCGCGGTGCGAGAGCACGCCGCCAACGAAGACATCGACGAGGGCGCGCGTCGCGTCGCCTTCCGCGACGACCCCGGCCTCTCGGTGGCGGTGCCTGAGGCCACGGTGGACGACTTCAGCCCTCACCGCGGCGTCGACGCGCTGCGCGCTTCGGGGATCCCCGTGCTCTCTGTCTCGGGCTGGCTCGACGGAGGCTACGCCGGCGCCGCAGTGAAGCGGCACCGCGCCCTGGGGCATGCGGGCAGTCGGCTGATCCTGGGCCCTTGGAACCACGGCGGCGCCGACGACGCCAGCCCGTACACAGAGCACGGCCCGGCGCGCGAGGACCACGCCGCCACGCTGCTCGCGTTCTTCGATCACCACCTCCGCGGGCGCTCGAGCGACGCGTCCCCGGTGAGCTACTACACCCTGGGCGAAGAGCGCTGGAAGAGCGCCGCCACGTGGCCGCCGCCGCACGTAACGTCGGTCCGGTACCACCTCGCGGCAGACGGCCTGGTCGAGGGCGCCCCGCCGCCCGGTCAACGCGAGTACACCGTGGACCCCGACGTTGGCACCGGCCATCGGGCGCGCTGGGACAGCCTCCTCGGCCTCAAGGCGCCGATCGGCACAGCCGACGCCGCGGGTCTCTGCCGTCGCGCGCTCACGTTCACCAGCGCCCCGCTCGCGCGCGATCTGGTCATCACCGGCAGCCCGCGCCTCACCGTGAGCCTTCGCAGCAGCGAGCCGGATGGCGGGGTCTTCGCGTATCTCCTCGACGTGTCCCCGTCGGGCGCGCCGACCGTGCTCACCGAGGGCATGCTTCGAATCGCCCATCGCCATCCGGACGGCGCCCCGAGCTACCTGCGCGGCGCTTCGCGACCGCTGGACGCGGGGCAGGTCGCGGAGCTCTGCATCGAGCTGTTGCCGGTGTCCGCCGTCGTAAGGACGGGTCACAGCCTGCGCCTCGCGCTCACCGGGGCCGACGCCCACCACTTCGAGGCCGTGGGCCGCGCAGCTATGTGGACTGTGCTCACCGGAGCAGCGGCGGTTCTGGAGCTGCCCGTCGAGGGCGCGGCGCCTCAGCCAGGGCTCGCGTTCTCGGGCTGAGGAGCCGGAATCCGGGTCATGTTATGGTGCGCGGCGTTCCCGAACCGAGGTGCTGATCCATGCGCTCGTTTGCTCTTCAATTCTTCGTCGCGACGGCCTTTCTCGTATCGAGCGTGCCGGCCGCCGCTACCGAAAAAGCGCCCCCGAAGGAGGCCCCAGTGAGTGACTTCGACAAGTACGTGAAGATCGAGACGTCTGTCGCCGGCGACGGAGTGACCTTCCCGAAGGCTGGCGACACAGTCAGCTGCCACTACACGCTGCTCGTAGACGGTAAGAAGGTGGACTCGTCGCGAGACCGCGCCCAGCCGTTCCAGTTTCAGATCGGTCGCGGGATGGTGATCAAGGGCTGGGACGAGGGCCTGCTCAAGTTCTCCAAGGGCCAGCGCGGCGTGGTCACCATCCAGTACCAGTACGGCTACGGCGAGAGCGGCCGGCCGCCCCAGATCCCGCCCAAGGCCACCCTGATCTTCGACGTGGAGCTGTTGTCGATCACCAGCCGATGACCTCACCGGGTGCGTGGTCGCCGTAGTCGGCCACTCGTCGGCGGGCCTCAGGCCAGGAAGCCCTTGAACGCCCTCAGGTACTCCACGAAGCCTGGAGCCACCGCGTTGGTCAGAAGGTGCTCTGCGGTGACCGGCGGCATCACGGGCTGCCAGGCCGGATCCGCCGCGAGCGTGGGCCAGTCGGGGTTGACGATCCCCGCCCGGCCAAGCGCCACGAAGTCTGCGCCGCGATCGAGGCAGGCCTCGGCGTCGGCGCGGGTCCAGACCTTGCCCGCGACCATCAACGAAGCCCCGGGAACCGCGGCGCGAAACAACGAGAGCGGGTGCTCGGTGGGGCGTTTCGCCGTGTTGCGCGTCACGTCCCAGAGCGAGAGGTGGAGGTAGTCGGCGCCGCCTTCCACGAGCGCCTGGCTCAGCTCGAGGCTCTCGTCCAGGTCGAGGCCTCGGGCCTGCCCGAAGTCCTCCGGCGAGATCCGTACGCCCACCAGGAACGCGCTCGACGGCCCGGTGGCCTCGCGAACCGCCGCGCGCACCTCTCGCAGCACCGTGCGCACCAGCAACGACCGGTCCCGCCCCCAAGCATCGTCGCGGCGGTTCTGGGTCGCGCTCAGGAACTGACTCAGGAGGTACCCATGGGCCGCGTGGAGCTCCACGCCGGCGAAGCCCGCCTGGGCCGCTCGCGCTGCGGCGCGGGCGAACTGTCCGATGACGCGCTCGATGTCGGCCTCTGTTGCCGCCCGAGGCTGCGCCGGGTCTTCCGGCTGTTCGCTCGCGCTCCAGGGCCGGCTCCCCGTGACGGCTTCGGGGGCGCGCGTCCCGCCGTGGAAGAGCTGCACTACGCCCAGCGCGCCGGCGGCAGACAGGGTGCCCGCGAGGCGTTGGAGTCCCGGGAGGTGCGCGTCGTCGTGGATCCCGAGCTCACCGGGCCACCCCTGACCGTCGGCCGCGACGTGCGCCGCGCAGGTGGTGACCACGCCGAACGCGCTGCGCCGCGCCAGGAAGGCGTGCTCGGCGTCGCTGAGCGTGCCGCCTGCGTGGCTCTGCTTGTTGGTGAGCGGCGCCAGGGCCACGCGGTTCTTCGCGGTGGCTCCTGACTTGAACACGAAGGGCGAGAGCAGCATGGGAGGACCTCGAGCAGCGGGATCGTCTTCGACGCCCCGAAGACGGGGCGTGACTTACCAGAGGCCGGGCGTTTTCGCGCGCGGGGCGAGTTCGCTCCAGGCGTCCGCGATTCGGCCGGGCGCTAGCGGCGCAGCTAGCTGATTCGCGCCAAGGCAGACGCCTACGGCGCCTTGACCTCGAAGCGCCACGAGCCGGCGGCCGCGCCGTCCTTCCCTGTGGCGTACACCTTCACTGCATAACGACCGGGGGCGCTCGGCGCCGTCAACGCGAGGCGCGCGCTCACGCCCTCCACAACCATCTCCGTCGACCGCGAGACCACCTTGTCCATCACGGCCTCGTAGCGCTCGGCCATCGCGCTCCGCAGCGCGTCCAGAGGCAGGTCCACCAGCTCAGCCCAGGGCGCGACCCGCCCGCGGATGGTGGAGCGCTGGGTCTCCACGGTGATCACCAGCTGCGCGCCTGCGCCAGCGGGAACGTCCACCGCGAAGGGCGCGCCCGGCGCGACGGTCGGGGTGCTCCCGGTCAGCTCGAGACGCTGTGGGTACTGCAGCCTCACCAGCGGGTCGCCGAGCAGGTGATAGAGGCTCTTGTGCTCTTCGAGGAGCACGCCGACGTCGAAGCCGTAGGCCATCTCCAGCAGGGGTACGCGATGCCCGGGCGCGCGGCGCCGCACGTCGAGTAAGCCGTCGCCCAGGGTCTTCGGGCGTTCGCCCACAAAGAACACCTGGGCCAGCGCCTGGGCGAGCAGCCCGTTGGCGTAGGGGTGAACCGTTCGAGTGGCCGCGAAGGCCGCGATCGCGCCGTGGGGATTCAGCACGAGCGCCTCGGCGAGCCCGTGCTCCTCCCCGCGGTCGAAGGCCCCCGTGAGGCACGTGAGGGCGATGAAGAACGGGTGGCCCTCTTCGATGTGCACGCGGTTCACGTCCTCGACGCTGCCGATGGAGTAGTGCTCGCCGCGAAAGGCGATGTGGTCGAACGCGTGCTCCAGCCCGTGCCCCACGTAGCCTGCGATCAACGCGCCGCCGCTCAGGTCGCGAACCAGCTTGGCGCCGAGGTCGGGGGGAGCCACGGCGTACGCATGCTCCGGGAAGCCGAACGTGAAGCGCAGGTCCCAGTCGTAGGGGAGGACGTTGTCGAGCACGTGTTGGGCGGTGGTCTCGATCAGCGCGTCGGCCACCGCGCCGTAGCGCGCCGGACCGGTGAAGACCACGGCCCGCCGGCGCCACTCGCCGCTGGCTTTCCCGGACTCGTAGCGCAGCAGCTTTGCCACGTACCCACGCACCTCGTCCACGGTGTCGGCCGGCAGGCGGCCTACGGCAAGCGGTCTGTCCGGCACCGCGCCATCGGTCATGCCCGCCACCGCCAGGGTGTCGTCGCTGGGAAACGCCTGGTGGTGCAGCCAGCCGTCGCCCCAGTAGTCGAGCTTGGGTCGAGTCTCGCTGAGGACGGCGGCGGTGGTGCGCTCCGCGGCGCGTCCCGGCGTGTCGCTCACCACGAACACGTAACGGAGGCCCCGTGCGTGCTGGCGCAGCGCCGCGACGAACCCGGTGGTGTCGCTTCCCTCGGCGCCCAGCGCGGCCCCCCCGAGGCGCTCGGCGGTGAGCACCGCGATCCGATGGCCCTGCTTCTCTCGGTGCGCGACCCAGGGCTCCAGGGCATCGAGGAACGCCTCCGGCGCCAGGAGCAGCACGTCCGCGTCGCTCCAGCGCGCCCACTGGACGGCGTCCACGACCTGGCGAGTCGGTTGGAAACGGTCCGTTGGAGAAGGCGTCAGCAGCTGCGTCGCCAGCAGGGCCTCCAGGACGAAGGCGCTGAAACCGATGAGCCCGAGCATCAGAAGCCCGAGCAGCTCAGCGTTCCGCTGTACTTCACCGTGGGGTTACTCGGGTTCTCGCTGACCTCGCAGATTCGCTCCCCGGCCGACACGGGACCCGCGTCGCTCGGCTTCTCGGCGCGGAACGTGAGCTTGTCGCCCGGCTGCACCCCCGGGACCACGATCGTGCCGCTGGAGCCGCTGTCTACGGTGATGCTCCCGGGCGGGTCCACGACGTAGAAGTGGACATGCTCCTCCGAGGAGCTGTTTCGGAACGTGATCGTGAGGTCCAGCGGCGTCGGCGGGCCTGCCGTGAACGTGATCGGGGCGGGTGTCTTCGCTCCGCCTGACACATACACATGGAACAGCACGGCCACGATCTCCTTGGTGCTCAGCTTCGTCTTGAGGTCGTCCGTGAGCTTCACTGTGGAGCGATACCCGTTCGCGGACGTCAGCGAGCCCAGCGCCAGCACGTGCGTGGCGTTGCAGGTCTTGCGAGGAGACTCCTCACCCAGCGCGCTGCCGGTGAGCGCCGTCACACACGACACGTAGTTGGCCACGTCGACCGCATAGACCGCGGCCCGCACGCCGGGGCGGTCCGAGGTGAGCTTCAGCTCCAGGGTCTTCAGGTCGTCCAGGGCTCCCGCGGCGATCGGCATCCTCACGGCCCGGAACGCGACTGGCGGCACAGAGATCGTCGCCGAACCCGCCGCCGCCGCCGTGAGCGCGGTTGGCGCCGTGTCGTAGCACTCGGCGTGAAGCGCCCGCGTGGTCCACGGGTTGCGACCACGGGCATAGAGGTCCACGCCCGCCCGGATGAGCAGCTCGTTGAGAGGACGAAGGTCCACCGACGATCCCGACCGAGAGAGCAGGCGCATCAGCGACCGCGCCGCGGACTCCGGCCTGACCGAGTTGCGCCCGTCCGGGCGGGCTATCCACCAGTCGAGGAGCCACTCGGTCCCCCCAGCGAAGTGGTGCCAGCTCACCTGGTCCACGAGCAGCGACATCTGGTAGGGGAAGCGCATCGCATTCCCCGTGGGCGCGAAGTCGCGCCAGGCGAACGCCCCTTGCTGCAGCGCCCGGAACGCACACTCGGTGCCGCCGAGTCGGTCGTAGGCCGCCCAGTCGGGTCCCCGGGCCAGGATGAACTGGGCCGAGCCTTCGCGCTGCCAGCGGAACTCCCTGTGTCGGAACGCCCCCATCACCACGCCGCCAGCGTCCGTGTAGCCCTTCGACAGGGTGTAGTAGACGTGGCCTAGGTGGCCCATCTCGTGGAGATAGGCGGCGGCCCGCACCGGCGTATCGGGCTGGTAGGGGACGTGCACCGACGGCGTGCAGTTCGCCCACCCAGCCGCCGGATCCGGGCAAGATTTCACGGAGGGACGGAAGCCGAGCTCCCCTCGCGGCTCTGTGAAGATGTGGACCACGAAAGGACGCGCCGCCACAGCGCCGTAGAGCGAGAACCCGGGGAGCCGGGCCTCGAAGTTGTCGAGGCCGAACAGGATGCCGCGGGTCACGGTGGCGATGAACGCGTCCGGCACGCCCTCGACCGCCGGGATGGTGAAGAGCCCCACAGACGATCGGGTGGGTGTGTAAGCCGCGAATCGCGCCTCGAGCTGGCCGCCCTGCGTGGGGTCAGAGGGCGCGTCGTCCTCGACCGGCGCGACCTCTTCCACTAGGGGGAAGAGCTCGTCCAGCTCGGCCTCGCTGATGACGGCGCTCTCCTCCAGCCCTTGGAGCGTGGCCGACTCGAGCTCATCGTCTCCACCCCCGCCCCCGCCGCCGGGGCCGCCGCAGGCAAGGAGGCCGAGGGCCAGGAGAGCGCGCCAACGGGCGCCAGAGCTCGGCACGCGGAGCCCGCGGTCAGCGGCGCCCACACCCCCGAAGAGAACCCGAGTGTTTACGTCGTTCATGGCCCCTCACATTACGCCCCGCCAACTTGCGCGGCAAAGCGCGGCGGGCGCGCTCGAGGCGGTAACTCCTGCGTTCGGCGATGGCAGCCCCTGCCCCTTGGCGATCCCGGGGCTGGGCCGTACGGTGAGGCGCCGTCAGGAGGCGTCATGACCCCGCGAATCGTCGTCCTCACCGCCGTCTCGTGCCTCTGGTGCTGCGCGCTGCTCTTCGTCCCCGTGGCAGAGACCCCCCACACGCTGTTTCTGGTCTGGAACCTCTTCCTCGCTGGCCTCCCCTTGGTCTTCGCCGGGGCCCTCGAGCGGATGCCCAGCACGGCCTGGGGCCTGCTCGTGGGGCTCGTGTGGCTCATGTTCTTCCCCAACGCCCCGTACCTGATCACCGACCTCGTGCACATCAAGGATCGCGAGGGGATCCCGGTCTGGTTCGACCTCCTGGTCTATCTGTCCTTCGGGCTCGTGGGCCTCTGGATGGGCTTCGTGTCGCTTCAGATCGCACAGACCTGGGTCTCGCAGCGCACCTCCGAGCGCTTTGGATGGTGCTTCGCCGTGGCCGTCCTCTGGCTGTCTGGCTTCGGCATCTACCTCGGCCGATTCCGTCGCTGGAACAGCTGGGACCTGCTGCACCGACCGCTCGCGGTGTTCGAGGACGTCGCCGCGCGTCTCGTCGATCCCGCGTCGCACGCCAGGACCTGGGGCGTCACCCTGGGTTTCGGAGGCACCTTCGTCCTCGCCTACCTTTTCTGGCGGTTGGGTGGGCCCCACGCGCGCACCGCCGGCGTCGACGCCGCGCACCGCGCCCGCTAGGCTCCGCCGCGGAGGGAGCAGGGACCACATGGACAAGCCCAAGAACACGAGCGGCGGGCGCGATGCATCCGGCGACGACACCTCACGGCCAAGCCGCCTCTCGGTGGACGCGCTCTCCGGAGAACACGGCTGGCTCTTCGAGGCCACGTTCCTCGGACAGCTCGACCGCGCAGAGCAAGAGGCAGTGCTTGCCGCCGCGACCCTCGTGGACGTGGAAGCGCGCACCAGGCTCATCACGGAGGGGCTGCCGAGCAACGCGGCGTTCCTGTTGCTTACCGGGGAGGCCACCGCGGCGCGGGACGGCCGGGCCGTAGGGCGCCTCATCGCCGGCCACCTGTTCGGCGAGCGGTCGTCACGAGATGGCGTCGCAGCCTCGGCCACCGTCACGACCGAGAGCCGGGTACGCGCGCTACGCATCGACGCCGCGGCGTTCAAGTCGCTCCTGAGCCGTTCCACCGTTCTGTCCGAGTACGTCACGGACCTCATCGCGCTGCGCAACCAGGCCGCGGATCTGCGCGAGCTCATCACGCGACAGCCCATCCTGGGGGCGCTCGAGCCGGGTGACGTAGACCGCTTACTGCAGTGGGGGCGTTTGACCCGATTGGCACCCGGGGAGGCGGTTCTTCGGGTCGGCGAACACACGGACGACGCGTACCTCGTGCTGCGCGGACAGCTAGACCTCTATCTGCCCTCGGACGATGGCGGCCGCACGTACGCGTCCACGCAAGGTCCGGGCTGGTTCTTTGGGCACGCGGCGGTCGTCCTCAGCGGGCCTCGGACCGCGGACATCGTCGCGAAGACCCCCGTGGAGCTCCTGCGAATCCGCGCCGAGGTCTTGATCAACTTCATGGAGCGGAGCCCCATGTTCCGCCGGCGGGTTCACGAGAACCTCGCACAGACCAACCTCCACCTCCGTCAGGCCGTGGAGAGCGCAGAGCGACCGCACCTCGTCGCGGTGTACGGCGCCCGCCGGGGCCTAGGCTCCACCTCCATCGCGTACGGGTTGGCGGTGGCGCTCGGCGGGGTCACGCTGGTGGACCCCCAGGGTGGCGCCGCGGCGGCCCGGCTGCGATTGCCGGTGGAGGACCGTATGGAAGGGGGGGTTCCGGTGCGGGGTTTCCGCCTGGACGTCCCGAACACCACGCTGCTCGAGCCCGACGCCAAGCGTGCCGCGGCGTCGGTGCTCTGGCCGGTGGACCCGGCGGACCTCGTGCGCCTGTTGAAGCACCTTGTCGACACGTCGCCGCCAAGATCGCTCACTTTGTGCGCCGCTGAGACCCGCGCCGAAGCTGGTGTGGAGGCGATGGCGCTCGCCGACAGCGTCGTCTACGTGAGAGAGGCCAGCGACGGGGTCCACGAAGACGCCACGCGGAGGAACCAGCAGCGGATCGACGCCCTTCGCGTCCGCGGCGACCAGGCGATCGCCGATACGGTGAACGTGGTGCGGATCCCCGAGGACTCGGCGCCGATCCAGAGGTTCTGGCAGACCGGCAACGTCGAAGCCCTAGGCGGTGCCCACCGCTTCGGCAACGCCTGTCGCCGGCTCGGGCGCAAGCTGCTTGGCGAGTCGTTCGGGCTCGCGCTCGGCGGGGGCGGTGCGCTCGGGTTCGCACACGTCGGCCTCATCCGGGCGCTCGAGGCCCACGGCATCGTGATCGACCTCGTCTGCGGCTCGTCCTTCGGTGCGCTGGTGGCAGGGCTGTACGCGGCGGGTGGGACGCCCGCGCTCATGGAGCTGGTGGCCCGGCGGCGCAGCTTGTTGCTCAGCGCGGTCACGGCGTTCCGAGACACTGGCGCGTTCGAGCGCTTCGTCGACGGCGTGGTTGGGCGACGCCACCTCGGCTCCACCGACATCCCCTTCCTCCCGGTCTCACTGGACATCGACACCGGTGAAGACGTCATCTTGAACCAGGGTACAGTGGGCGCCGGCGTTCGGTCGTCGTCCGGCCTGCCTGGCGTGTATCCGGCATACCGCGTGGGCGGGCGGCGCCTCGTGGACGGCGGGATCAACAACAACGTCCCCGCGTCGGTGGCCAAGCGTGCCGGGGCGGATTTCGTGCTCGCGTCCAACATCATCCCCAGCTTCCCATTCAAGCCCGGGGACCGCCTCGGGGTGAGGAACGCGCCGCTCCTCAACCGCATGGACGCGGGAGTTCGGTCGCTCTTCTTCCTCATGTCGCAGAACGGGCGCGACCGCTCCACGCAGGCCGACTTCGTCTTCAACGCCGACTCACGTGGCTACAACGTCTACAGCTTCCTGTCGGGGGACCAGATCGCCGAAGACGGGCGCGCCAAGGCCGAGCAGCTGATGCCGCAGATCCTCGAGGCTTATCGGAAGGACTCGAGTCGGCTCTTCCGTCCCCGCTAGGGGGCAGCGAGAATCACCAATGGCGGTGCCCACGTCCGTCCCGGCCCCGTGAACCCGTATGTGTCGGGGCGTCGACGGCCTTGGAGCGTGGGCGTATCCTCCCGGCCGTGCGGGGCTTCCCGGCTACGGAGCGGCGACGATCGTGAGAAAACCTGGCGATGCCACCTTGGTGCCCGCGGGGGTCGTGCCCTCCGACTCAGGGCGTGCACCGAACCCCTTCGAGGGGGAGGTCGCCTCTGTGCCGTTGCCGTGGTCGAGCATGGCCATCGACTTCGACGACTCGCTAATCCAGCCGGCCGAGCCCCCCTCGGACACGGTCAAGGTCGCCCTCGAAGCCGAGCCCCCGAAGCGCTCGGGGCGCGGCGAGCGGACGCGCCGCCTCAAGGCCGCCGTACTCAACGAGCCTCCCGAGCTCCCCGAGACGCCCACGCTGGGTGACCTGGCCCGCGGGAGCGCGCCTCGCGGCACGCTCATGCGCTTCCTCACCGACTCCAAGCTGCCGCGCCCAGTGGAGCTGAAGCACGTCTCGGGCGACCACGTCTTTGACGACGACGGCCGACACAAACACCAGGGTCGTTACGTCATCGGCCAGATCCTCGGGCGTGGCGGCATGGGTGTCGTGCGCCTCGTCAAGGACCTGGACGTCGGCCGCTCCGTCGCGATGAAGACGGTGAACGCCGCCGATCCGGACGTGGCTTCGCTGGTGCAGTCGCTGGTGACGGAGGCGCAGACCACCGGGCAGCTGGAACACCCGAACATCGTGCCGGTGTACGAGCTGGGCGCCCTGGCCGATGGCACGGTGTTCTACACGATGCGCGCGGTCTCTGGAGCCACGCTCAAGGAGGTGCTGCATCGGCTCCGCAATGGCGACGCCACCACGCGGCAGGACTACTCCGAGCGCAAGCTGCTCGCGATCTTTCAGCAGATCTGTCAGGCGCTGCACTACGCCCACAGCCGAGGCGTGGTCCATCGCGACATCAAGCCAGACAACATCGTGCTCGGGGCGTACGGCGAGGTGCATGTCCTCGACTGGGGGATCGCGTACGTGCTCGGGCGCTCCAACGACCCGCTGGCGCGCGCGGGGCTCGTGGTTGGCACGCCGCACTACATGGCGCCGGAGCAGGCGAAGGGCGAGATCCACAAGGTGGACGGGCGCACCGACGTGTTCAGCCTGGGCGTGGTGCTGCACGAGATCCTCACGCTCTCGACGCCGGTCACGGAGCGCGGCACCGAGCGGGCCCTCGAGGCCGTTCGCGCGCTCAGCACCGCGCCGCGGCCTGCGTTGCGCGCCGACGGGTCCGCATTGCCGGACGCGCTTGCCGACCTCTGCGCCCGCACGATGGCCCCGAGAGTCGAGGACCGCATGGCCACCGCGGGTGAGCTGGCGATGCGCGTGGAGCAGTATCTCGAAGGCACGGCGGAGCGTGATCGGCGTAGCGCCCTAGCCACAGCGGAGTTCGCGGTGGGGCTCCAGGCCTACTCGAGCTATTTCACGCTGCGATCCCAGCGGGAGGCCCTGGCCTCCACCCTGGCGGAGCGCGCTCGCCGTGTGCACCGGTGGGACCCACTGCCCGACAAACGCGCGCTGGCCGAGGACGAGGCGCGCGCCCAGCTGACGTCGCTCGAGGTCTCGCGCGCTTTCACCAACACCGCCAACCACCTCCACGCCGTGCTGGGGCTCGAGCCCGAGCACGCGCACGCGCGGCAGTGCCTCGCCAACCTCTACTGGTCGCGCTTCGAGGACGCCGAGCGGAAGGCCGAAGTGGAGGACATGGTCTACTTCGCGGACTTGTTCCTCCGCTTCAACGACCCGGTTCGCGGCCCCCTCCCGATGGGCGCAGGGCGCGTCACCGTCCGCACCTTCCCCGAAGGTGGGGAGATCAGCGTCTACGACTTCGGCGCCAGCGTCCCCGACCCGCGGACCCAGGGCGGCAACATCCTTGGGACCGCCCCGTTGGCCGACGTGGAGCTGCCGATGGGGATGTACCTCCTCGTGGCCCGGAAGGAGGGGTATCGCAACGCACAGCAGGCCGTGTTCGTGCGTCCGGGGGTGCATCAGAAATACCTCCTGGCGATGCCCGCGTGGGCGGCGGAGGAGGAGCTGGTCGGCCGGGATGGTGAGCTGGGGCTCCTGCAGTACAACCTTCAGCGCACGGTCCAGGGCCGCGAGCTCAGGCGGATCCTCGTTACGGGCCAGGACGGCATCGGCAAGGCGCGCCTCCTCGCGGCCTTCAACGCGCACGTCGATCAGCTGGACGAGATCGTGCAGTTCTTCCACGCGGAGTGCCACGAGCACCACATGCTGGTCCCGTACGCGCCGATACGGGACGCGCTTCGGATTCGCGCAGGGGTGCTGCCCGACGACGGCACGGACGCCGTTCGGCGCCGGCTCCGGAGCATGTTCCTGAACGCCCTCGAGCCAGGGCTCACCGACGCTCCCGGACTGCGCGCGCCGGTGACGTCGGCGGATCACGCGCGCGTCGAGCGCGTGGTCGAGGCGCTGCTGCTGATCCCGGGACTCGACCCAGAGGCCGGGCCCATCACGGAGCCGCCTTTCGAGTGCCGAGCGCGGATCGACCTGGCGCTGGTCGAGCTGATGCGCTTGCTCACGCAGGTCAACCCGACCGTCTTCTACTTCCAGTCCGTCGAGTACCTCGACGACGCGTCGCGCCGCGTGCTTCACCTCGCGCCTCGGGAGCTCGCCGGAGCGCCGCTGTTCATCCTCGGGATCGGCTCCGATCCCGACGGGAAGTCCAACTGGGACGAGCACATCACGCTCGCTCCGCTGGGCGACACCCCCACGGCGGCGTTCCTGCGCAACCTCCTCAAGGGCCCGCTCCCGCTGGGGCTGCACGACCGGATCCAGCGGTCTTCGGGCGGGGTGCCATGGCTCATCGTCGAGTGCATCAAGCGCATGGTCGCCAACGGTGAGCTCATCGACCTCGGCGGGCGGTTCGTCTTGCGAGAGGGGCTCCCTCCGGCGTTCCCGATGACCATGCTGCACGCCCGTCGGCAGCAGCTCGAGGGGTTGCCGCCGCCGCTGGTGCAGGCGCTCCGCGTGGCCTCGGCCGTGGGCGATACCTTCTGGGTCGAGGCCCTGGAGACGCTGGGTGTGCCCGATGCGGCGGCCCTCTGTGACGCGCTCGTGGAACGCGAGCTCATCCGCGCCATGCCGCACTCGCGGTACCGGGGGACCCGGGCATACACGTTCCGCAGCTCGCTCTTCCGCGAGGTGGTCTACGAGGCCCACAACCAGAACCTGGAAGACCTCCACCGTCGGATCGCGGCCTGGCTCTCTGACCGCTGGACCCACGCTGGCCGAGGCGCGGTGGATGTCACCGAGGTGGCGGAGCTCGCGCGCCACTACGAGATCGCCCGCGACGAAGAGCGCGCCTGCCACTACTTCACCCGGCTCGGCGCTACGGCGGAGGCAGTCGGCTCCGTCGGCATCGCGCGCGAGTGTTATCTCCGTGCCCTCTCGAGCGCACCCGATGCTGCGGCGCGGACGGCCGTCGAGGAGCGCCTCGAGTCCAACCGCCGTCTCTCGAGGGTGATCTCAGATCCATGAGCCATCCCCTCGACGCGATGCGGGCACTGGAGCGGCTGCTACACGGGCTGGCGCACGACCTCTCGAACCCGCTGTCGGCTGTGATCGGATACACGCAGCTGGCGGCGATAGAGGCTGATCCCGCGCGGCGGGCGAAGTATCTTGACGCGGTGTTGAGCCAGGCCGCCGCGATCAAGGCGAGCCTCAACGACCTGCAGCTGGCTGCGACTACGGCTCCGGCGCAGCGGGAGTCGGTGGCCCTGGGCGACGTCGTCGCGCTGGCGGCCATGGGCACCGCGGCCCGCGTGGAGGGCACGGCCAGCTTCGAGGTCAAAGGCGACCGCGACGCGCTCGTCACCGCGCTGCGCAAGCTCATCGACAACGCCGGGCCCACCGCCGTGGTCCGGGTGGTCGAAGGCGGCCTGGAGGTGCAGGACGACGGCCCAGGCTTCACCGCGGAGGCCCTGTTGCGCGGGTGCGAGCCCAGCTTCACTACGCGGCGTACGGGCAATGGTGTGGGCCTCGGCCTACCCGTGGCGCTGGCCGTGGCCGAGCGCCATGGGGGAACGCTCGAGCTGAGCAACCGCCGGGAGGGAGGGGCGCTGGTGCGCCTCATGCTTCCTCGCCCCTGAGTCCACGCCCTGACCCTCGCGCTTCGCGGTTCTTGACGCCGCTCGGCACTCCCTCGATACCGGCCACATGCTCCGCACCGCGCTGATCCTCCTCATCCTTGCCTGCGCCTCCGCTGATGATGGCCGCGCCCAAGTGGCCCGCCAGTGGCTCGAGGCGCTGGCGAAGCGCGACGCCCAGTCGGTTTACGCGCTGGTGGACCCCGAGGTGATCCGCTCGGTGGTCTCACTGCATGGCACGCTGCGCGAGACCCGAGAGCTGATCCAGACCGAGCTGCCCAAGCCGCAGCAGAAGGCCGCCTTGGAAGCGGCCCCCCTGCCCGAAGAGGGTGGGCCCGAAGAGCTCTTCGCGGCGCTCTTCACCCGTGAAGGGGCGGCAGTGGAGCTGGGCGTGTTGGATGGGTTCTCGATGCGGCCGCGCTCGATCGAGGGCGACATGGTGACCACGCTGGGCGGGGACGTCGTCTCCCTGGTCAAGGACGAGTCGGGCGGATGGCGGGTGGCCCTGAGCTCCGAGGACAAGGGACGGCTGGCGGCGATCGTCGAGCGCGCAGAGGCCAACCGCGACCGCGTGAAGCACCTCATCGGCCGCTTCGACGAGCGACGATTCGGCAAGAAGTGAGCGCAACGGCTCGGCTCTGGCTCCTCGCTACTGCGAGCGTCCTCAGCGCTTGCGGTCGCCCTCCGGATCGACGTCCCTGGTTGGCAGACGCGTATAGCCCCTCGGCCAGCGCCGCGCTGACTCTGCCCGAGATCCCCACGCCACAGATCGAGCAACGGGACGGTAAAAACCGGATCGCCTTCCTGGGACCGAACGGGCGAACCTACGGGATTCGCTGGGAGTCCGTGTCCGAGTCCGTCGGCGTTCCTAACGGGGGCGCGCTCCGGCGCGGCGCCCAGCTGCCGAAGACGGGTCCCGGGTACCGGCACGTCGGCAAGAACCCATGGGGCACGGACGAGGCGGTCACCTTCCTGCAGCTGGCGGCGTACGTCGTCCACGACATGTACCCCGACACGGTGCCGGTGGTGATCGGCGACGTGTCTCGCGACGAGGGCGGGCACCTCCGGCCGCACAAGAGCCACCAGAGCGGCCGCGACGCCGACGTGGGGCTCTTCGCCAACAACAACAAGCCCCTGCGCGGGTTCGTGAACCTCTCGCCCTCCGAGCTCGACGTCGAGAAGACGTGGGTCTACATCGAGACGCTCCTGCGGACCGGCCAGGTGCTCTACATCTTCCTCGACCGACGCCTTCAGCCGGCGCTCTACCGCCACGCGCGCGACCAGGGGTGGTCGGAGGCGTCACTGGACCGCGTGTTCCAGTACCCCGGCGGGCGCGAGAAGACGATCGTCCGGCACGTCGCAGGCCACGCCGATCACCTGCACGTCCGCTTCACCTGCCCCGCCGACGATCCAGAGTGCGGGGACTGATCCGCTGCCGCGCACTTACGATTCGAGCGAGTTGTCCCGAGTTCTCGATCATGAAGACTCGCCTCCGCCTCGATCCTTCCGACCGCCCCTTTCCGCTCCGGACGCTCGTTGCCGTCGCCTGGATGGCCTCGGGCCTCATGGTCGCCCTGCTCTCCACCGTCTCGCCGGCGGACGCGGATCCCATGCAGCGGCCCGCGTTCACCGAGTCCGGATGGAGCGTGGAGCACGTGCTCTTCGCCGGGTCGCGCTCGTCGCGGACCGTCGCTGAGGCGCTGCTGGCGCATCCCGCCGACCCGCGCGCGAGGGAGAGAATCCTCTGGGTGGGCGCCGTGCCCTCGGACGTGCCTGCTCGGGCCGCCGCGCTGGGGTACGACTTCGAGGCCATTCGAGCGGACGACCAACGAGCTCACGCGGCGGGCCCACTCCTCCGGATCGCGTCGCCCGACTTGCGCGTGGTGTACCAGGGCGGCTACGCGGCTCGGCCGCGCGGCCCCGTGTTCGACGATCGGCGCATCCTGAACGCGGTGATCGCGGGTGAGTTCGTGCGCCCGCACCCCTCGCGACCCGGCTAACCGCGCCCCACCGCGGCCATCGGGCGCTTGCGGACGGCGTCCCAGGCGAACACACTCCCCGGCGTGGCGCTGTCCGTGGCGGCGGAGCGCGCCCGAGCTGGGGGCCTTATGCGTTCGATCCTCGTGATGTTGCTGGCGTGTGCCGGGATGCAGGCGTGTGCGGATGGCTCGTCGCCGGGCGCAGAACCGGACGCGGAAAGCGCGGGCGAAGCGGACGTCGCGGTCGCGCCAGACGACGCTGAGGGGCCCGCCGACACTCCCGAAGCTCCCGACCTCAACCCCCCCGACCTGACCGATCCCACAGACACCTCGAAGCCCGCGACCGAGCCCCTCTGCGGGCAGGATCGCACGGCTGCGAACGTGGCCTCGCTGCGGTTCCTGGGCCTCGAGACCGCCGTCAGCGTGGTGGCTGGCACCATCGGCGAGAAGGTCGAGCGCAATCCGGGCGAGTGGTACGTGCCGCTGTTGGTCGAGACCGTCTACTACGGGTGGACCTTCCTCGTCGGCTCCGAGTCTCGAATCCCGCTCCCGAAGGGCATGGACCTCCCCGCCGGGTCGCGGGTGGTCGTGGGGCTCTCGCAGAACCACCCCGCGATCTGGGACATCGGTGGACCGTCATACTGGAGCAACGTCACGGCCATGATGCCCCTGAGCGACGCGCCCGCCGCGGGTCTCGGGTGGCGCGACGCGCCGCTGGTGGCGGTGGTGAAGATCACCGCCCTCGACTCCCATCGGGCCACGTTCGAGGTGGTCACGAAGGTGCGTGGCGAGTGGCCGGTCACCACTTTTCAGGACAACTGGTACGCCGAGTGGGGCGCGGCGTATCCAGCCCCGGACGCGAACTTCCACTACCTCGCCTCCGTCAGTGAGCTCGGCCAATACCCCGCACCCGGCGGCGGGATCACGTACCTAGGGAGCATCCTCGACTTCCGCCCGTCGTCGGACGAGCTGGTGGCGCGTGCCAGCGCGGGCGTGCCCAAGACGGACCTCGCGGCGCTCGTGGAGGAGCGGGATCAGCTGCATCGGGCCTGGCGCCTGAAGCGCTCCAAGAACGTGGTGACTGGGCGCGTGACGGGCCTCGCCTCCGAATGCTGCACGGGCGCGGGGGGCACCTACATTCGGTACGACCGCACCGAGGTGCTCGCAGGAGACGCCCCGCCGAGCTTCGTACTCGGGGGGCACGGCTACTACGGCACCGAAGCGTGTGGCGATGACTATCTCGTCGCCCCGTCCGCGTGGAGCGAGGGGCCGTTGATGGGCGAGCCCTTCAGCTGCGAAGTGCACGACGGGCCAGACTCCATGATCCCGTGGGAGCTGCAGCTCCCCGCGACCGCGGACGTCGTCGCGGAGGTCAAGGCCTGGCTCGCCGGAGCGCCCCCGCTGCTTCAGCTCCATCCCGAGGGGGCGGCGTTGCCGGGCGCCGAGCCCGCCGCTGACTTGCCCTGGGCCCGGATCCGCGACGCGTCGGACGCCTTCTCGATGGCAACCCACATCTCCCTAATCGTCGTGAAGGCCGTGGACGCCGTCGACGGAGGCCACCGCGTCACGCTGGAGACCACCTGGAGCCCCTACGAGTACGACCACCTGGTCCGCTACACCGTGTCGCTGGCGTTCAAGTGCGGAGACGAGCGGCTGTTGGAGGTGGGGAGCCGCTGGCTGGCACCGGTGGTGATGCTGGACCCCACGTTCCAGGGGACCCCGGACCCGGAGCAGGCGTTCATCATCCCCGGAGCGCTGGTGCCCGAGTGGGCACTGTCGGACCAGCTTCGTAACACGCTCGAACAGCGGCTTTGACCCGGCAGAGCGGGACGCTTCCACGGCCTGGATGTCCCCGGTGTCTTAGGAGCTCCCGTGACCGACGCCTCAGACCTTGATGGTGCCGCAGCCCAGGAAGTAGGTCTTGAAGTCGGCGATCGGGAGGCCGAGCACATGGCTCTTGCCCCAGGGGTTCATCACGTCCAGCTTCCGGCCGCCCGTGTCTACTCCCTCGATCGAGTACGCGTGGGAGACGCCGCCCGATGAGTCCGGGATGCCATGCGGCGGGTTCTTCAGCCCTTGCCGCGTGGAGGTGAACACGGGCTGGGCCGGGAGAGCGGCGTTCACATACGCGAGCAGCTGGTCCTCGGTGCTCTTGTCGCAATACACATACCCCTTGTCATACTCCGCCCCCTTGCCCGTGATCGCCTCGATCGCGTCCTGGTTGCTCCCGCCGACCTTGTCGTAGCCCCCCCGGATGGACGCGTACGCCTTCTCCATCACCAATACCCAGAGCTCCGGCTCGAGCTTGTCATACTGCGCATACGTGGGTGAGCCGGCCGCTGCCGACGGCATATTGTGGGTCACCTCCACGGTCTGTGGCTTCCCGTCCTTGAACAGCGTCACGGCATATCGGCCGGCGCCAGCCGGCTTGACGGTCTTCTGGATGAGCGCGGGGTTGGCCCGCACCAGCGCACGCAGGGACGCCAGGAAGGTGCAGTCTCCCAGCGCCCCCTGCCTCACGTCGTTCGGCGACAGGGCATGGGCGTCGCCGGCGCCCTTCACCGCCAGCTCAGCGCCGGGGGGTGGCTCGGCGTACGTCGTCGCGCGGTCCACCGCCGCGGGGTTGGCGGCGTCTCCCGTATTCGCCAGGGTGGGTTCGGCCGTCTTCGAGGTCGTCGGCAAGGCCTTGAAGTCCGTCCGGGCGTCCAGGTTTGTTCCGAGGATGTTGCAGTACTGCGGCATCTCCCCGCCGCCGCTGAGCTGGACCTTCGCGAGCACGGTGAACCAACCCGACGCGTGCGCCTTGTTGATGTCTACGAGGTCACCCACGGCCGCCGTGCCCATCGCCTCGAGGTCTAGCGTGGAGGCGGTGTTGTAGACCGTGACCCGCGCGTCGTTGCCGATGATCTTGCCCTTGCGCTGCGGCGATCCCGCGGGCCTGCCGCCCCGGACCGAGGCTCCCCCCGCCTTCTGTGTCGCCGGCGACAGCGCCGCAGACTGCTGGGCGTATCCCGACGGACCCGCGCCCGACCGGCCGGCCTCCGGAGTGGCCGGGGTGGCGTTGGACGGAGAGGCGGTCAGCTTGGAAAGGAGGGAGCCGAGCATGGGAGATCTCCTCGAGACCCGGGGCGCAGCGGCTGCGGGTTTGGGTCTCCGTGGGCTGCCCCTAGAGCACGCAGCGTGCCGACCCGCTGTACGCGCCGTGATCGCGAACCTGACACGGGCTTGAGCCCTGGCGTACCGGGCGGCGAGGCGTGCGAACTTGTGCGGGGTTGTGCGCACAGTCTCTGCCTCCGGCTGTTGTGGGCTCCCCGCGGCGCGTTCTCGCGGTGACCTCGGGTGCCCCACCTTCCCGACTTCGCGCGGGTGCGGTAGACGGGGGGCTCGACTCACGGAGGGTCGCCCGATGCATCGCTATGTCCTGTTCTCTCTGTTGTTCGCTGGCTGCGCCACCCTGTCGGGGGCTGGGACACGCGGCTTCACGGCCGCCGACCACGAGGCCTTCGCCGAGTGCGAGTTCGAGTCTCGCGACGACGCCCACACGTGGCGCTGCGCCGGACAGCGACTCGTGGACGGGCGCCTCGGCGTCAGCGGCGCAACATTGGAAGACCACCTCAACGTGCTCGCTCGTGCGCACCCGAACCTCTCACGCCCCGAGTTCTCGAAGACGGACGTGAACGAATTCGAGGGCGAGCCCGTTCGACTCACCATGCTGGGCTACTCCGATGGACTGGCGCTCGCGGTGGTGGAGCAGGGGGGGCGCGGGCGCTCCCTCACGTGTGCCATGCCGGGCGCGCCAGCGTCGATCACGTCCGAGCTGGTCACCTGGTGCAAGCCGCGGATGAGCGCCGTGTGGCGCAGCCTCTGAGCCGCCGCGCTGCCCCGCGTCGAGACGGAGATCGCATTGAAACGCCGTGAGTTCCTGGTCCTGTCGCTGTTCGCTCCGCTCGCCTCTCGCGCGGGTCTCTTGGATTGCCCGAAGCCCGAGCAGCGGCGCCAGGTCGTGCGCGCGGGGCTCGCGGCAGCGAAGGCTGCTGGCAAGCCGCTCCTGGTGTTGGTCGCGCCACGAGACGGGGCCTGGATTCGGGGACACGCGCTCGGACAGTGGCTGAACCACGGTGGTGACTCCGCGCTCGCCGACGTGGCCCAGGTCCACGTCATCGTGGCCCGCACCGAGGACGTTCGGGCAGAGCGCCCCAGCCTCCCTGCTGGCACCGATCCCACGCTCTGGTTCCTCTGGGGGGAAGACAGCACCCCCCTCCAGGTGACGCTGCAGCATGCAGACTCGGATCGCAGGCGTGGCACGGACGCGGATCCCTCGATCGACCGGAACATCAAGGCGTTGCGGGACGCCCTCCGCATCGCCCTCGGGGCCACTCGCGAGGGTCGCGTGGCGGCTTGCCGGCCCCTCCCGGCACCGGCGGCTCGCCTCACACCACAAGAGGTCGATGCCCACGCGGCGCGCCTCGCGGACCAGCCGGACATGGTCGCGCGGCTGGCCGCGGCGGCCCGTCAGCGCGTGGTGTCGGCGCCGATCCCCGGCAGCTACTGGGCCACGGGCCACGGTTGCGGCGAGGTCGTGGAAGGGGTGCCGCACGAGGAGCAACAGCTCGTGAAGTGCGGCATGGGCTTCGTGCCCGAGCGCAGTCGGCGCTTCGTCCGCTTCTTCGCCTGCGAGGTCTGACGCCCGCCGCGCCAGAACAGGTCGCTTGCTTGGCATGCTGGACGGGTCCCGGTGCGGAAGCGCGGCGCTCGGTCCCAAGGGGACGCTGCTCAACCCCGCAGGTCTTTGTGCGCGGCACCTCCAGGCAGTAGGTTCGGCGCCATGGCCGAGTCCCTCACCGTTCAAGCCACGCGCGACCCCAGGGTCTACACCACCGAGGCTGGCGAGCGCCTCACGCTCCCGGCCGGCTGGGTGGTGCTCCCGCCCGGCGACGCCGGCCTCACCCGCCGGGTCAAAGCCAGCACCGCCACCTGGACCATCGAGGAGAAACGCGGGCGGAAGGTGTTCGGCCGGGGCGTGGCAGCGGACGCGGCAGTGATCGAACGACACCGCGCCACGTTGGCGTCCGAGCGAGAAGACCCGTCTTACGCGCGCAAGCTCGAGCAGGGGCGTGCGCGCCGCGAGCGCGAGCAGGTGGCGTACGTGGAGGACTTCACGGGCGCGATCCTCGACTTCCTGCGGTTCGCGCCCGCCTGGACGGCGCACAGCGAGAAGATGGCGCGGGCGGTCGCCGCCCACGCCACGCCCGTGGGCTCCGGCACGGTGGCGCGCACCGAGCGAATCCCCATCGAGGAGCGCGCCAGCGCGGCCGTGATCGCGTGGATGCGGCACCAGACCACCGCCTACGACGACATGTCGATCCCGAGGGTGGCCGGGCTCCGGCGCGAGGTGCGGCGCGAGCTCGCGGCGAGATCGCGCAAAATGCTGGACCTGCACCGCCGGCCGGAGCCCCACGCCGCGGCCGGGTGTGCGCTTTGCACTGCCCTGGCCGCCGCGCCCACGCCGTCCGGTGGCCCGGCCGAGCCCCCGAAGGTCGCCGCAGCGCCGGTGGCGTGGACTCCCTCCGCGTCGAGCCGTCCCGCTGAGCGCCGCCCCGAGGCCTCGCCTCAGCCCGGTCCGGCGACCCGGCCGGTGGGCCCGGCCCCGGCGGGATCGACGGCGGCGCGAGGCTCGTTCACTCGCCCGGCGCCTCCAGCGCCGCCCACGGGCAAGCCGAAAGGCTCCTGGACACGCTGACCGTCACGAACCCCTCCCGGCGCCAGGGCCCCGCGACTCCAACCGGGCTCGGGCGAGCGACGCCGCCCGTGCGGACCGCGAGGTCGAAGAACGCCGGAAGTGCCGGTCGAGGTCGCAAATCTCAGCCCCACGCACCGCCCTGAAAAAAAAGAAAAAAACATCAAGTTTCCTGGTTGACCGGATCTTCGCTATCTCGCTACCGTCGGACCGTCAGGGGTGGTGCCCTAGGTTCGAGTCCGTTGCCGGTGGGATGCCGATGCGTGCTTGTTACGCTCGCCGTCAGCTAGCGCTCCGCAAAGAAGCGCGTAGCCACAGCACTCTATTCATTTTCCGCCGGCAAGGCGGCACACGGGGGAGTTTACCATGCGTAATTATCGTCTTCTGTTCGTCGCGGCAGTCGCAGCGACGGCATGCGAAACCCAGGAGCCCGTAGAGGCGTCCAAGGCCGTGGGGACTCTGGCCACCACGCAGGGTGCCGTTGAGGCCGTCACCCTCAACACCTTCGACAATCGATCTCTTCAGATCGACAACCTCGCCAACCCGACCAACCCGTCCGGTGACGCGAACAACTTCGTTGGGAACGATCCCGCGGATGGTTCCGCATCGGCCAACAAACCCACCGGGGGCCCCTCGACCTGGATCGACTGGAACGACCTGGGCGGCGACCTGGCGAACCACCGCTTTCGGGATCTGAACGGCCCCGACGGCAAGGACCCCACCGCGTTCCCGGGCTCGAATGAGTGTGTGGCGCCTGCGCAGGTGCTCTCGAAGATGGACCTGACCTATGTCGGCGCGTCCAACAACCTGAAGTGGGCCTACTTCACCGTGCAGCGCGCGAGCAACAACGGCGACGCAGGCTACTACTGGATCTTCACGAAGACGCCGCCCAGCCTCACGCAGGGCGAGGCGCCGTGCAGCGCGACCCAGCAGCGCCTCACCTACGACATTCAGCCGGGCGACGTGCTCCTCGCGGGTCACTTCCACCCTAGCTCGACGCCACTCTTCCAGGCGTTCAAGGCCATCGCGACCGCGCCCCACACCGACGCGGTCAACGCTGTCAACTACAAGAACACCGCGGTCTGGGAGGCGCAGCCGGCTGCCGTGGGTGCCGTGGCGGTCAACACGTCGATCACAGCGCCTGGCGCCTTTGGGACCGCCGGCATCATCAAGACCGCGCTCAAGAACGGTAACCTCGACGTCGAGCTGCAGGCCGAGGCGGCCGTCGACACGAATCTGTTCACGGGCGGCACACCGTGCGGGGCCAAGTTCTACAACATGGTCATCACGCGCTCCTCGGGCTCGGGCGGCACGAGCCCGGACCTGAAAGACACGGCAGGCCCGTCGGTCATCAACTTCGGTGTCACCACTGCAACCGCCACGTTGACCCCGACGTGCGGCCTCGGCTTCGGCTATTCGGCGTCCGCCACCGGCTTCGATGGTCAGCCGATCGCCAACCCGGTCTGCAACTGGTCCTTCAGCGACGGCAGCACGTCCAACTCCTGCAACGGTAACCACGACTCGGCGCCCGGGACGCTGACGGGCTCGGTCACGGTCACCGACGGCGTGTGCTCGGTGACGCAGGCGTCGAACCCCGTACTCGTGACCACGCCCATCGAAGTGGCCGCGGACGTCACGCCCACCTGCGGCCTGCAGGTCGGCTACGCCGCCACCGCCACCGGTGGCTCGGGCAACCAGACGTACGCGTGGGAGTTCGCGGGTTCGGGCACGACCGAGCCGGTCACGTCATCCTCGCAGAGCGGTACGGTGACTGTGGGCGCGAACGGTACCTACACCGGGACGGTGACCGTCAGGGATTCCCGCACGGACATCGTGTGCACCGCGTCGGACTCCGACACGGCATCGGCGGCCCAGGCGCTCACCGTCACGGCGCAGCTCTCGGCCACGTGTAATGACTCGTTCAACTACACCGCCACCGCGTCCGGAGGCTCCGCGAGCGCCACCTACGCCTGGACCTTCGCCGGGGGGGGCACGGTCTCTGCCGCGACGTCCAGCACACAGAGCGGAACGATCCTCACGGGGACCGGCAATGTGGACTACACGGGAACCGTCACCGTCACGGACGACCGAGGCGACATCACGTGCAGTGCAAGCGACTCAGACACTGCGCGCCCGTTCTCGCCCCTGGCGGTCGCCATCGCGCCGGCCGCTGGCGGGGGCATGTGCCCCTCGCTCGCGTCGGACGCGGCCACGTGGACGTCTTCGGCCAGCGGCGGCAATGGCAGCTACATCTACACCTGGAACGGCGCGAACTGCTCGGGCAGCTCGTGCACGATTGCTCCCCCGCTGGGCTCGCTCTGCTACGACCAGTCGTTCACGCTGACGCTGTCGGACTCCAGCGGCCTCTGTTCGGCCACCTCGTCGAACCTCGGTCAATACTCGAAGACGACCCTCATCAACGTTCAGTAAGGAACCCGGACGTTCGAGCCCGCCCACCGACCTCGCTTTCGCGGGGTGGTGGGCGTGACTCACGTTCTCGTGCGTCCGGAAGTTGGACGCACCGTCTCGCAACAACTCGATGATTCAACAATGTCTCGGGCCAGTGGTGGTGCGGACAGAACGCGCGCGCCCTCCGGGAGATGCTGTTACTGCGTCAGCCAGACAGCCCCGGTAACAGCCCACGCGGGAGCGTGTGTGCTCGGGGGCGACGGGGGCGCGTCGCGATGAACGGCCACCAGAAAGGCAGGCAGCCCACTCGACAGGTCGATCGGAAACGTGACCCGCTTGAGGCCCGCAGAGTCTGCTTCCACGCCATCCACCGCGGTCGTCAGCAGCGGGACGAGCCCCCCGTAGACCACGAGCGTCCCCAGGTTCATCCAGGCCGGAGCGCTGATCGTGACCGACGCGGTCAACGCAGCTCCAGCCGGCACCACATCGCCGGGCCCGTAGACCGCGCCTGACCGGGAAACCTCCAGCTCCAGCAGCGGGCCCGCGGTGGCGATCACGCGCCCCAGAAGCAGGTCCGCCAAGAGGGCCTCCTTCGTGCGTCCCTTCGGCCCGAGTCGGATGAGGGTGCGGGGATGCCCGATGGGATCCCGCTCCTTGTGCGCGTCGCTGGTGCCCGTGGGGCCGATGCGCGCGCCGGCTGCCAAGAGGTTCAGCCAGTCGGCCAAGACCTGCGGGTTGTCCTCGGCCGCGAAGCCGTTGAGCACCTCCAGGAGCTGGCACCCCACGTCGCCGACGGGGGTGGCCGGGCTCAGGGGCAGCTCTGAGAAGAACGCTGCGTAACCGCTGGAGAAACGCGGGTGGTTGCACTGCACGGCGCCGTCGAGCCCGGAGAACAGCTGCGGCCAGGTCCAGCCGAACCAGACCGGCGCGCCCTCGCCGGCCGCAACCGAGTCAGCTGTCGCGGGCCAGGTGTTGAAGTGCCCGAGGTGCATCGTGCTCACCTCGACCCCGGCCACCAGTATCCGCTCCGGCGGGAGCAGGAGTCGGTCCGCCCAGGCGTCGGCGTCGGCCACGAAGTCGTGCTCCGTCATCACGAGGAGGTCCAGGTCCTCGGCCGCCATCTCCCGGAGCCTGCGAGCCACTGGGACGTCACTGTCCGGAGAGAGCTCACTGTGCGCGTGGAGATCTGCCGAGGCGTACTTGGTCGCGTCCACCACGGCGGCGAGGCCGGCGTCCACGTCGACCTTGGCCTTGGGCTGGAGGACCACGGTCTCCTGATGTCGGGTCCAGAACGGGCCGTGGCCGACGGTCACCGTCCATTCGCCCGGGGGCAGACGGACGGTCAGGGGCGTCGCACCGTCCGAGACCACGTCTCGACGCGAGAGCCCCGGCGCGCTGAGGTTGGCGCGGAAAGCCACTTGCGTTGGCCCCGAGTGCGCCGCGAGGGTCAGGCGCGCGTACGGTGCTTCCGGCACCAGCGCCGGCGAGTCATCGATGGCTGTGGGCTCACCTAGCTGGCCAGCACCGCCTCGCTCGGCGGGCCCGCTCCCGATCCATCCCCCGGCCAACGCAGTGGCGGCCGCGGGTACGTCGCAGGCGAACGCGCCGTCCGGCCCGGGCAGACACCACGTCAGGGGTTGCCCTGCGGCATCGAGCGCAAACACCACATCTCCCGCTTCGGCGCCGACCAGCGACCCGGAGACGGCCCGAGTCGGTTCCCCGAGGTGGGACGCCACCGCCGCCATGGCCGCGCTCAGGTCGGGGCTGGAGGCGACCGAGAGATAGCGGGACACGAGAGTGCCTCCGGGCTCCACGGTCACCGCAGGGTGAAGCGCACCCCGGATCGGCCCGAGGTTCAGCAACTGGCGCTCGTCCACGCTCCCACTCGCGTACGCGCCCGCGGTGACGCCAGGGTGCGACGGCGCGTACCCGACCGTGGGGGCCAGCGTGGACTCGGGTAGGTCGTGGGCTCCCAGCCCGGGGACGAAGGTGTCGAGATCGCCTCCGAAGAAGGTCAGGTCCGCGGCCAACACTCCCGGAACTGGGTCGCTACCCAGCGGCCAGAGCCAGAGCTGGAGCTCGAGCGTGGGGCTGTCGGGGAGCAGCTGATAGACCAGCTCGGCCCGAACCTCGGGCGCGATGAAGGGCAGCGCCGCCTGGATCGTGGGGAACGGAGAGAGCCCACCCGCCACGCGCACCCGAGCCTCGCCGCTGTCGCCGGCTGAGGCCACCTCGACCACGTCTGGCGAGATCAGCTGAAACCCTGCCGTCATGACCCACTCACGAAGTTGGTCGGGTCCGAGCTGAGCGCCGTCGCGAACGCGGACGGCATCGACCAATCCCCCGCCGAGGAGGCCCATCACGGCGTGGCCGTGCGGTCCCGTCCGGACCACGAAACGGGCGACCGCGTTCTCGAGCACCAGGTCCCCGACACGCCCAGCAGCCAGCGGGCCCTCCGGGAGGTCTCCGGCGCACCCGAGGGCGCGCGCCCGCACCTGCCCTGCCTCTACCGGAGGCGGCGGACAGCTCGGCGAAGCGGCGTCAGCGACCTCGTCCTTGGCGACGTCTTCGGGGCTCTCGGAGTCGGCCGCATCGTCGCTTGGTCCTGGCAGGTCTGCCAGCGCCGAAGTGTCCTCAGCCGCTGGGCTGGATAGCGGGTCTACTGGCTCGGTGCAGGCCCATCCGATCGCTACACTCGACCACAGCACGACCCGCAGCGCGGCTCTCATGGATCGAGCCGGCACGCCTGGAGCTTCAACTGTGATCCGGTCGTCATCTCGCGAAGAGTCCCTCGAGCAAGATATGCGGGGTCACTCTATCAGCCCCTTACCCCTACGTGCACCACGTCATGCCTACGCGTGTGGTCACCGCATGCGTGGCGCCGACGCCCAGCAACCGCACGAACGGCGGGCTCGAGGCGTTGTCCGGCAGCAACCGGCACGGCCCGTTCCGCACCGCCGCCGGTGACGTGTACACCGAGGACCCCGAGCAGTTCCTCAAGACGTCCCTGCCGATCGCGCTGGAGGGCGCGTTCGAGCGCGTGGCGGTGGAGCTGGCGCCCGGGGGCGCCTCGTTCCACGACGCGTTCGTCGTGCACGGCAGCGGCCCGAACCCGTCCACCGACTGGCGCCTGATGTACACCGCGCACACTATCGGCGCCGCGGCGACCGTGGGGCCGCGGTGGCTCTGGTACCACCCGAGCCGCGGCTATCCGCTGGGCGGGAGCTCGCCAAGCGTCACTGTCGCCTGACAGCGGTCGCGCTGTCGCGAAGAGCGGGTCTCGGCTGCCCGCGTCGGGCCCTTCGACGGCCCTGGCCGGGCGCGTTGAGTGTCGCGGCCGTGCCCCAGCGGTGGCACCATCACTCCAAGCGATGGACGTCTGTGACACAGTCTACCCTCCATCTCGCGACACCTACGTCCTGCTCGGGACGGTAGATGGCGTGGAAGGCCGTACATTGCTCGATCTTGGCTGTGGCAGCGGCCTGATCGGCACTTATGCCGCCGGGCTGGGCGCCGAGGTGCTGTGCGCCGACATCAACCCCGATGCCGTTGCGCGGACGACCGCCCGCGCGGAGGACATGGGCGTCACCATACGCGGCGTCGTCAGCGACATGTTCTCGAACATCGACGGCGCCTTCGACATCATCTACTTCAACCCGCCCTATGTGCCCACGGCACGCATCAACCGCAGCGAGCCGTGTGCCACGTGCCAATGGCCGTCGTGGGAGAACGGGGCATTCCGTTGCCGCAGCCCGCGCTGGCTGGCCTATGACGGGGGCGTGAAGGGGCGCGAGATCATCGACCGCTTCGTGACGGAGGTGGGGGCTCACCTCACTCCGGATGGGCGCGCATACCTCATCGCCATCGCCGACAACGACATCCAGGACTTGATCAGCTACGCCAAGCGCGCTGGGCTCGGTGCACGCATCGTCGATGAGTGCGAGGCGCCGGATGAGACCCTCTTCCTGTTGGAGCTTCGGCACAAAAAGCGTCGCCTGTGGGGGCTGGGAAGAGGGGCGCGGCGCCTTACTCGAGCCCGCTCGAGCTCTTCGCCGATGCTTGCGAGCTCGCCCGTACGCGGCTTCGGCTCAAGATCGTACGCCGGCGACTCGAGGAGCGCGCGGTCCTCGGCGACGCATCTGCGGCGGGCGACCTCGAGGCCACCGTGGCATCCCTCGAGCGCGAGCACACCGAGCGGCAGCTCGCCGTACAGGCCCGCCGCGATGCCACCGACCCGGCCTCGATGGGGCTGGGTTCGCTCTCAGAGGTCTTCGGGCTCGACGCATGCGAGGGCGAGCTCGTCGTGTTCGCCGTATGCGCGGTGCTCGACCCGATGATCGGACAGCTTCTGGCGCGACTGCACCAGGACGCCGGGCGCGACTACCTCGACCCGGAGGGCGCCATCGCCTTTCTCACCGACTCGATCGAAGACCAGATCGACGCGCGCCGCCGGTTCGATGACGGCGCACCGCTCTTTTCGAACCGCGTCCTCGTCCTGCAGGACACGCGATACGCTCGAAAGCGCATGCGCTATGAGCTGCGCCCCAGCCCCGGAACGCTGCGGGCCCTGCTGCGCGAGGCGGCGGTGGAGAACCCGCTCGCCGGATTCTGCGAGATACTCAATCCTACGGAGACGCTCGACCAGGTCGTGCTACCCGAGACGTGGAAGAGCGAGGTCGTTCGGCTCGTCACCCACCACCGTGCCGGCACGGGCCGAGGCGGGGGACTCACACTGCTGTTCTCAGGACCACCCGGTACGGGGAAGACGCTCTTCGCCCGTGCGCTCGCGCACGAGGTCGCTCGCCCGCTCCTGCTGGTCAACGTAGGCGCGCTGCTCTCGGACCAGTCGCAGATCCTTGGGCGCGTCGAGGCCGTCTTCTTCGAAGCCACGCTCCGCGGGGCCATCGTGTTCCTCGACGAGTGCGAGGCGCTGTTCGTGCGCGACATGGCGCAGTTCTACGAGAATCTGCACGCGCTCGAATCGTTTCCCGGCGTGATCCTCCTCGCGACCAACCGTCCGGTGGAAGTCGATCCGGCTATCGAGCGGCGCATCACTTACATCGCTCGCTTCACCATGCCCGGGCCCGAGCTCCGCGACCGAATCTGGCGGCTCCACATGCCGAAGGACATGACGGTCGCGCAAGACGTCGACGCGCACGAGCTCGCCGAGAGGTTCGACCTGGCCGGTGGCCATATCAAGAACGCCGTGGCGCTCGCCCTCAACCAGGCGCGGGCGGAGCTCGGGTCCCGTCTGCCCGTTCTGAGGCGAGAGCACCTCCTCGCAGGCGCGGCACGCCAGGTGCGCGGCCGCGACGTCGAGCTCGCCGACGACACGCGCCCGGCGGTCTGCCTCGACGACCTCGTGCTGCCGCCCGAAACGCGCGATGCCATCGCCGAGATCCTCGACGCCTGCAGAAACCAGGACAAGCTGCTCCGCTTGTGGGGCTTTGGCACCCGGCTCGTCACAGGTCGGGGCCTGGTCTGCCTCTTCGATGGTGAGCCGGGCACCGGCAAGACCTACTGCGCCGAGGTCATCGCTTCCGAGCTCGGCCGTCCGCTCCACCGGGTCAACATGCCGGCGATCGTGAGCAAGTTCGTCGGTGACACGGAGAAGAACCTCAGCAAGGTCTTCGAGGTCGCACGTGCCCAGCGCGCCATCCTGCTGTTCGACGAGGCCGACTCGCTCTTTGCGAGCCGCGTGAAGGTGGAGTCGTCGAATGACCGGTTCGCGAACATGGAGACGAACCAGCTCCTGCAGGAGATCGAGCGATTCGACGGCATCGTCGTGCTCACCACCAACCTCGAACGCAACATGGACAGCGCGTTTGCGCGTCGGGTGCAGTTTCGCGTCAAGTTCCCGTTCCCGGGCCCCGACGAGCGAGCGCGCATCTGGCGAACACTCATTCCGCCCTCCGCGCCGGTCGCGGCCGACGTAGACTTCCGCAGGTTGGCCTTGAGCTTCGACATCCCCGGCGGCTACATCAAGAACGCGGTGGTGAGAGCGGGCTACCTCGCAATGGCGGAGGGGGTTCCGATTCGACAGGAGCATCTCGAGACAACAGCACGCAAAGAGTGCGAAGCGGCCGGAAGGCTCGTGCGCGAGGCATCCGGCCGAGCGCGCTGAAAGGAGACCACTATGTGTTCACGACGGGTCGAAGGGTACGAAGAGCTGGTGGGCATCCAGAACGGGATGCAGGGTGTCATTCGGGAGATTGACGCGGAGATCGCGCGCCAGTCGCAGGGAGGCGGCGAGGCGGCTCAGCGCAATATCCGCCAGCTGCAGCGGGTTCGAGCCGAGCTCCAGCAGGCGCTGGAGGAGGGCCGGAGCTGGGACACGCTGTCTGACGATGCCCGGGGGCGTCTCGGCGAACGCATGATCCAGAACCTGACGTACCTCCCGGGCATCAACCGAACGATCTTCGGGCCACTCACGAAGCCGCTCATCAACAACATCTCCCGAGTGGCGCGAGTCGTGTCCAAGGGACAGATCGGTAACCAGCTGGAGCGCATGTGCGGCAACCCCGAGACGCGCGTCGAAGAAGTGTGCCAGGACTACCCGCAGTAATCCTGGCGCTCGCCGTCGTCGGGTGCGCCCGACCGGACGCCGGCGCCGGCGCCGGTGCGGACTCGGGCGTGCGCGCTGCCGCGCTGGCCGCCGATGTCCGAGCGCGGCTGGATGCCCAGACGGCGCACTACCCGCGCCCGCCGCTGCGCGG
>SXOO01000003.1 GCA_005776725.1 Pseudomonadota bacterium
CAATCCGATCGACTCAGGCGTGCTCATGACGTGGACGTTTCGCCTCGGCGGCGCGTTCGAGCCGCAGGGCGCCCCGGCATGGATCCAGCTCACGCACGACGAGCCGATCTTCGCGCCTCCGCCTGCCGATGCCGTGGTCGCTGACCCTGCCGTGCTAGCGCCGATTGCCGTCTGGCCCGAGTAACCCGCCTATCTACGCGACGCGAGCGGCCTCGGAGAGTGCGCGAGCGCCGTCCGCGCGCGACCTCCCGGGAGCGCGGCCTCACCGACCGTGGCTGACGAAACCCAAGCCGAGGATGATGGCCTCGGCGAGCAGCAGCCCGGCGTTCAGGCGATTGCGGCTCGGCGAGGCGCCCAGCCCATCCACGACCACCTCCTCGGCCCGCAACCGGTGCACGGCGCGGGCCAGTTGGAGGCCCGCCATGCAGAGCAGGATGGGGCGCCAGCGCGCCACGTCCCACAGCGTGAGCCCAAGGACGGCCCCGGTGAACAGCGCATAGAGCCCGAGCGCTCTCAGCATCGATGTAGATTGTGCGTCGAGGCGAAGGGAGAAACCGTACACACCACGCGCAAAGCGCGCCGCGAGGTGAGGAGCCCCGACAGAGAGTGCACCAATTACCAGGTGGTAGACGCAGAGCAGCGCCAGCACTGCGGTGGTGAGGTGCGTCATCGGGGCTCCGCGGGGTCACGTGCCGTCACGGATCACCCCACCCACAAGGCGCGGGCCCGGACACGAGCGTCGCGCTCGATGCGCAGCTCCAGGAAGAGCGGCGCCCCTTCGTCCACGAAGAGCGTGATGAGGCGTCCCCGATAGCCGTTCCACGAAGCGGAGCGGAGGCGGCGCGACGCCCCAAGCTCGAGGACCGCTGGCGCCAGCGCCTCGAAGGAGACGGCCTCGGCACCGAAGACCGCTGGGGCGCTTGGGGCCGACCCGTCGAGTACGGTCTCTCGCCCGCCGCGCGCTTCGGGTTGATAGCGCCCCCGCTTGAAGATCTGGAAGCCGTCTGAGCCCGGGACAGCGGCGGGGCTCGGGGAGCGGGGAGGGTCGCCGCGGCCGGCGAGCGCTCGCAGGCGCTCATCGGCGCTGAGCGCGCGCGCAGGGAGCTCCCCCCGCAGCACGGCGGCGCGCTCCGCCTCGGTCCCCTTCGTGAGCCGGACGAGGCGCTCGAGCAGCTCCAACGCGTTCGGACGCTCCAAGGCGGCGATAACGCGAGCGACTCGCGGCAGCTCCGCGAAGTCCTCCGGATTACCGCACGGCCGATCCAGTGGACGAACCCACTCGAGGAAGGCGGCGCCGAGGCGTAGGACGTCCTCTACCGAGCGCACCTCGAGCGGCGCCCCCGGTGCGCCGAGGCCGGGCAGCAGAGCTCGCGCGAATGCCGCGGGAGACTCAGTGAGCACCTCGTCGACCGCGCCGAGGCACACATACCGGACGACGGGGGCCGAGAGCCGGCCCATCACTGCGTAGACCACGAGGGGTCCCGAGTCGCCAAGGAGCGAAGCCACGTCGACACGGCCGAAGCGCACGACGCCCCCGTATGCGAACGCCGCGACGACAACGGGGTCGAGAGAGCGCGAGAGGAGCGCGTGGAGTCGCCCTCCCAGCGCCGCGTCGTCAAGCGGCGCGGTCACTGGGTCAAGAGCCCGGCGCCCCCGAAGTTGCCGGCTGGTTCAGCTGCCCATAGGAGTCTGCCCACGTCTCGAGCCCGATGGGCACGCCCCAGGAGTCGGACGACACGGCCGGACGCTGTCCGCTGTCGACCGCCGCCTGTGCCCGGCGCTGCGACTCGCTGCCAGCAGCGTGCGACCGCTCGTCAAGGGCGTGCAGGAACGCCAGGCGATCCTCGGGCGTCATGTGGGCTCCCCACGCCCTGGCCGCGGCCGCAGGGCCCACGACGCGGACACCGTCGCCCACCTGGACGCCGAGCAGCTCGCCTGCGGCGTTCAGGATCGGCCGCGCTCGTTGCGCCCCGCCAGCGGGGCTGACGACCTGACCCAGCGTGTGAATCGGGCCCCCTGCCCCTTCGGCGTCTTGCCCGTGAGCCACCACGACGCGATCGAAGTGGCCCTCCGTGCCATCCGCGAAGCGGACGTGCAGCTTCCCGGCGTTGGGGCCCGAGGTGAGCGGACCATCGATGGACGCGATGCTGGTCATCCGCCGGTGATCCGCGGTGGCCTGTACCGTCTCGCGGTTGCGCGGCAGGTTTGACGCGCCGAACGGCCCCTTGCTGCCGTCCGTGTTCACCATGCCACTGTCGCGAGCCCCGTGGATCGACAGGTGGTTCAGCTCGGCGCGGAGCGTGGCTCTGTCCGCCGCCAGCTGCGCGATATTGGCCGAGGGATCGCGCATGGCGGCCTCCACGGCGGCGAGATCCCGCGTGATCCGCTCGATGTGCGGGCGCTCGTCAGACCCCGGGCGAGCGATCCACTGGACCTCCGCCCCGTGACGCATCGCGTGCGCTGCGTCCCACGCCGCCGTGGCCCCGCCGCCCGTGACGAGGACCCGCTCACCCGCGCGCGGCGTGGAGGAGAGGAATCCGTCGCCGCCGACGACGTGCCCGCTGCTGCGCAGCCGACCCTCGACCTCGGGGGTGAGCACCCGGTCGCGATGCAGCGTCCGGTCGGGCCCGGGCCCGGTCGCGACGTCCACGTCGTTCGCAAAGAACGTGCGTTGCTGCGTGACGGGTCGACCATCGGGACCCTGAACCGTCTGCTCGACCACGACGCGGTAGCGGGCGGGTTGGCCGTTCTCGACGGTCTCCACGCGCCGCACCGCCGCCTGGTACACCGGCATGCCCGTCTGCGCCCGCGTGTCGGCGATCGCGGCGCCCACGGCGTCGGTGCGCGCGTAGCGCCCGGCCGAGTTCGCCTCCATGAAATGCTCCGGCTGGTGGCGGAGCCCGTTCGCGGGGTTGGACAAGGCCTCTGCAGACTGGCCGATGAGGCCCTGCCGAGCGGGCCAGGGATCGCCGCCCTGCGCGATCGACAGGACGCTGGGCATCCCGTCGGCGCCGCGAGCCGCGCGGACGCTCGGGTCGTGCGTGGCGTAGTTCTGAACGGCCGCGCCGCCCGCGCCGAGGATCAGTCGGTCCACCACCACGCCCTCGGCGCCGCCGGTTTGGGCGCGCTCGAACGCAGCGTCGACCGTGGCGCGGGTCTGGGCGTCGTTCGCCTGAATGCGCTGCCGGGCCTCCTCGAGCACCAGGTGCGAACGCGCCTGGGCCTCCTCGGGGGTGCGGGGTCGCGCCGGGTACTCCCGATGGAAGGTCCCGTCGGACTGACGCGTGAGACGCGAGACCCCGTCGGGGCCCTGCGACTCGAAGGCGCCAGCACCCAACGGCCGAACGGTTTGCCCGGCTCGCTCCGGTGGCGGGGCGTGTTCGTCGCGTACCCGCGGCGCGCCCTCGCGCTCGGGCGACGCGGCGCGAGGCCCGGGAGCTCGCTCGTCTGCCACGATCGGGGTTTGATCCACGAGCGTCCTCGGGGCCGTCGCGGTGCCCTGGACCGGCGGCGGCGGCGCGAAGTGGCCCACGCCAGCGGCCGCATCGGCGCCCGCGAGCGAGCTGCGATCGTGCCAGTCGCCGTAGAGCTCGTCGTAGTTCCGGGGCGCCCCGGGCCGCAGGTTTCCGCGGTCGTCCAAGCTGGTGGACGGGACGGCCTGCCCGAAGGTCCGCTGCAGCGCCTGCGTGCCGGCTTCGACCGCTTGCCGCCGGATCTCGTCGTGCGAGAGCGGGGGCCGGATCGCGGAGAGGCGGAGATACTCGCCGGCGTAGGCCGCGTGGTACTCGTTGTGTCCGAACTCGTTCTGCCCGCGCGTGGAGCCCGCCTCGCGGTGGTGCTCGAGAGCGCGCGCCTGGGCCTCCGCCTCGTCGCGAAGCGAGCCCCGAACGTAGGTGTCGCGGTCGGCCATGTGGCCGTTCGGCACCGTGCTCGTGGTCGCCGCGTGATGCCCTTCGTGGGCGAGGACCCCCGCCAGCGTCTGGCGGTCGCTCAGCGCCGGATCGAGGTTGATGACCCGGTTGTCGCGGTCGCAGGACGACCCCTTGCCCGGCTCCAACGTGACGCGGAAGCCACCTGCCTCGATCTGCGCCAGGATGGTGCGCCCGGTCTCGGTGCCACGGAGGGCCGAGATTGTGCGCATGAGCGTGCGGGCCTCGGACACCGTGAGCACGTTCGGTGGGCGTGAGCCCATGTGGCTGTCGGGGACGACTCGCACATCCGCCGGCAGGCCGGGGACGTTGCCCGGCAAGAGGCGCGTGAGGCGGTCTGCCTGGTGCTGCTGGATTTGCTCGTGCCGAGACGGCGCCGTGGTCGCAGCCTCCGGCTCGCCCGGCTGGCGTGTGACCACCGTGGTCTCGCCGTCTGCGGGCGCGCGCACCGGGACCTGCGTGGTGACCTGGGTGTCCGCGTCCGGACGCCGGACAGGGACCTGGGTCGTGACCTCCCCGTCAGCGGGTCGGCGGGCCGGCAGCTGCGTGGTCTGTTCCTCGCCGTGGGGGCGAACCGGCATCTGCGTCGTGTCGGCGTCTACCGGAGGACGCGCCGGGATCTGCGTCGTGTCGGCGTCAACTGGCGGACGCACCGGCACCTGCGTGGTGACCGCTGTGTCTCCCGGCGCACGTGCCGACACCTCGGTGGTGTCGCCGTGTGCCGGGACTCGCGCCGGAACCTCGGTGGTGGTCGCTCCATGGGCCACGGGGCGCGTTGGCACCTCGGTGGTCTGGGTGTCTACCGGCTGCCGAGCCGGCATCTGCGTCGTGGCGTCAGCATCGACGACCGTGGGAGCCCGATGCGGAACCTGCGCCGCCCCCGCGTCCGTATCGGGGCGCGTGGCTGGCTGCGCGTGAGCGTCGACGGGCGCGTGCGGCGCCGCCCCCGAGTCGCCCGAAGCGTGCCCTGCGGTGGTCGGGCGCGGAGCGCGGCCTTCAACCGCCGAGCGCCCGGCGGACGAGCCAACGCCGCCCACGAAGCCTTGACCGAAGCCCTCTGCGAAGTTGCCACCGTTGGCCACGCTCTGAAGGCCGGAGGTCATGCCGCCCTGAACGCCGTCGACGACCATGCCGGTGGTTGCCCGCGCGACGCGGCCGATCGCCCCGGTGGTGGCCGGGTCCGTGACGCCGCTCACGCGGGCGACGAGCCGGTCCTGGACCGTCTGCCCCGGGCCCCGGTGGCCGCCCATGTTCAGCGTGGCTCCGAAGCCCGAACCAGCGACTCGGGCGGCGACTGAGCCGGGCGTGAGCTGCGGAGTGACGCGTCGTCGCCAGGCCTCGTCCCAGGTGCGCTGGCCGGTGGCCACGTCGATCCCGGCGTTTGCGGCGCCGGTGACTACGTCCCCAGCGAGCCCCATGCCGGCATCGATCGCGGTGCGTGCGCCCCACTCGGCCGCTCGTTGAACGCCCTGCCGCGCCAGGAGGTTGGCGCCCTGAGTGGCCCCGGCCCTGGCAATACCGCCCGCGACGCGGGTGGCAAGGGCGCCGCCGGCGCCGCCGACGAGGCCCGATACGGCCCCTTCCACTGCGCCCCGAGCGCCCTCGACCGCGCCGCGGCCGAGCGTGGTGCCCCAGCTCTCGTCGCGCCGGACCCCTTGGTACCACTCGGCGGCGTCACCGCCGGTCTGCTGCATCTCGGCCTCGAAGCGTTGGGCTCGGGCGGGATCCCCGTTGCGGATCGCCACCGCGCAGCGCCGCGCGGCGATCTCACCGCCGGCGCGCAGCGCCGCTGTTGCGCCTGCGCTGACGGCGACGATCACGGCGAGGCCCACGCCACCGGTGGCCACGGTGACCGCGGCGATCAGCACCGCGACGGCGATGCCGATCAGGACGTCACGCCACGGCCCGGTCCAGAACTTGACGAAGGCCTCCTGGGCCCACTGACAGAACCGATCCCACTGCTCGCTCAGCCACTGGCCAGCGGCGCGGAGCGCCTGTGCGCAGGCCTCGTACGCCGCACGCACCGCCGCTGTCACGCGCGCTACGATCGCCCGCACCGCGCTGACCACGGCGTCGCGGACCGCCTGCCATGCCTGCTCGAGCCACTGGCCGATGGCGGCGAGCGTCTCCTGCACCCAGCGACGGGCCGCCTCGATCGTCTCGCGGACCCACGTGGTGATCGCCTCGACCGCCTCGCGCAACGCTGTGACCAGCACATCGATGGCCTGCGAGATGGCCTGCCGGATCGCGGCTATCGCGGCACGCAGCTGCGCCATCCGCTCTGCCACCCACGCGCGGAAGCGGTTCCAGAGCGACGCCACCTGTTCCCGCACCCACGTGGTAGCCGCGTCGATCAGCTGGCTCACCCGGTCGCGGATCCCCGCGATGACGCCACGGATGCGATCGGCGATCCGGGTCAGCCCCTCAGGGAGGCGAGCCATCACCGCCTGGGCGGCCCGTCGCGCCGCGTCACGAATCGCGCGGGCCGCGGCCACCGCCTGGTTCCACGCGCTGCGCGCCAGGGCCACGGCCTGATTCCACGCGCTACGCGCCATGTCCATCAGGCGGTTGAACGCGGAGCTGACGGCATCCCACGCCCGCTCGAGGAGCCCGCGATCAGAGCGCTCGCGCTCTGCCTGTCGCTCGAGATCGCGCTGGCGTGCGCGGCCCTGTGCCTCGATCCGCTGCTGCTCCGAGCGCCCCTGCTGCTCGCGCTCGGCGGCTCTCCGCGCGCCATCCGAGTCGAGGGTCTGGGACTCGCGGGTGAGCTGGGTCCGCAGCGCCTCGCTCTCCTGGTCGCCCCGCCCTCGCGCCGCGGTGGAGTCGGTCTCGCCCTGCTGCGTCGCCGTGGTCCGGCGCCGCTCGCCCTCGGCCTGCCTCTGGGCCGCCTGACCCTCTACCTGCTGCTGCTGCTGGCGCTCATCCGCCTGCTGCTGCGCCTCGGCGGCCGCCGTTTGCTGCGCCTGTTGGGTCTGCTGCGCCTGAACCTGGGTGGTGTGTTGCGCCTCGGCCGTGGTCCGCCGCGTGGCGCCTTCGGCCGTAGCCTGCGTTTCGCGCCCCTGCCCCTCCGTCCGAGCCTGCGCCTCGCGCTGCTGGGCTTCGGTCTCCTTCTGCTGCCGCTCCGCGGCGCCGCGCGCCTCTTCCGTAGCGACCTCGGTGTCGCCCTGGGTCCGCGCTGCGGTCTCTGCCGTGTCTCTCTGCGAAGTGGCCGCGGTCTTTCGTGTCTCGGCCTCCGTGGACGCCTGGTCTTGGAGCTTGTGCTCCTCGGTCTGCAGCTTGGTCTGAGCGTGCTGGCCGACCTGTTGTGCCTCGGCCTGGATCTGGGCCTGCGTCTTGGGCGGCGCGGCGCCGGCGCCCTGCTGGTCCTGCGAGCCGGCCTGCGCGCCCCGCTCCCCGTTCACCACGGGATCCTCGTGGCTCTCGGCCCGCGGGGGCAGGTTCACCGCCACGTTCGGCATCCGCATGCCTTGCCGCGAGCGTCCCCGAACCGACTCCACAGTGGGGAGCGACGGCTCCGAGCCCACACCGACGTTAACCCCGGCCAGGCGCTGGGGCTCCGCCGGCGTGGTGACCGGCGGCGCGTTCAACGGCTGATGCGGCGCGTCGGTCTTGTCCTGGAGCGCCGCGCCGAGCTGGGAAGCGGAGCGCATCGGAGCCTTGGTGTCGGCCGCGCCCGGGGCCACTTCCGCGGTAGGCTTGCCGGTCTGGGCCTCGACCGCCTGGGTGGCCTCGTGGGGCTTCACGGTGACCGTGGGGGCGCCCTGGGTGCTCTGAACGACCTGCGCAGGCACCGTCTGGTTCTGGGTCACGGCCTGCTGAGGGGCCGTGGCGGTGCTGGCGTCGCCAACGCCGGACTGAACCTCTTGGACCCGTCCCTGGTCCACCACCGGCGGCGGCGGGGTGGCGGTTTGCGCCGTGTTGCCGTCGACGGCAGTGGCGGTGGCAGTGGCGGCCGGGTTCGCTGGCGTCCCCTGCTGCTGTGTCGCGTTTGCGGCGGGAGTCTGGGTCGCGGGCGTCTTGCCCGGCGCGGCGGCCGCCGTGTCGGGCGCCTCGCCGTAGTTGACGCGGTCACCGGCCGCGCGAAGCGCCTGCCCCACGGGTCGGAGCTTCTGGGCGAGTGGCTGCAGCGCCGTGTTGGTTCGGTCTTCGGCCCGGGCGATGTCGGCGTTGCGCGCGTCGCCCCACTGCCGAAGGCTCCGCCCGGCATTCGCGACCGGCTGCGCCGCGCGGCCGAGCGCGTCGTTCGCGCGGTTCTCGGCCTGGCCGATCCGTGCGTTCTGAGAGTCGCCCCACTGGCGGAGCCGCGCCCCGAGGTCAGCTACCGGGGCCAGCCCCGTCTTCAGCGCCGCGTTCGTCCGGTCCTCGGCGCGCGCGATCCCCGCGTTCGCGCGGTCGCCCATTTGCCGAAGGTTGGCGCCCGCCTGGGCGACAGGCGCGAGCGCCTGTTGCGCCCGCTGGTTCACCGTGGTCTCGGCCGAGCGGATCGAGCGGTTGCGGTCGTCGCCCCACGCACGGAGCCGCTTGCCGAAGCCGCCGAGACCACCGAGCAGGCCGCCGAGCCGCTCGTTGGCCTGGTTGTTCGCGGACGCGATGTGACCGTTGGCGCGATCGCCCATGGAGCGCAGCTCACGGCCGGACTGCCGCACCGTGTCGCGGGGACCCGAGAGGGCCTGGTTGACCCGGTTCTCCACGCCGCCGACCCCGTGAATGCCGCCTTGGCGATTCCCGCGCATCGCGGGCGAGAACGCACCGTCTTGGCGCGCGCCCTGCACCGCAGGCGCACCGGTCCCCGCCGGCTCCTTCGTCGACGCGTTCGTCGTGTTCTGACCCGGCGCAAGCGCTTGCTCACCGCCGGTGGCCACCACGGGACCGTCAGCTCGGGGCGCAGTGGTCGTACCCTCCGCCTGCTGCTGCGGCGCTACTGCGGGGCCGTCGGCCCCGGGAGCCGTAGCTGGACCCGCCGCTTCCTTCGATCCCAACGCGGGGCCGCCGGCGCCTGGCGTGGACGTGCGCGGTCCATTCTGTTGCTGCGCCGCCGCGGGACCGTCGGCCCCGGGCGCGGTGGTTGGCCCGAGCGCCTTGGGCGTAGCCAGGTCCTGCGTCTGCGGGGCGGCCGGGACCTGGCTCACAACCGCGGGACCGTCGGCGCCGGGCGCGGCGGCCGGACCCACAACCTGCTGCTGTTGCTGCGGCGCTGCGGCGGGACCGTCGGCCCCCGGCGCGGTAGCTGGACCCGCAGCCTCCTTCGAGGCCACCGCGGGAACGGCTGTCCCGGGCGACGTGGTGCTGGGCCCGTTCTGCTGCTGTGCGGCCGCGGGACCGTCGACCCCGCTCGCGGGACCCGCTGCCTCCTTCGAAGCCAACGCGGGAGCGTTGGCCCCCGGCGCGGTGGTGCTCGGCCCGTTCTGCTGCTGCGCCACCGCTGGCCCGTCGGCCCCGCTCGCGGGACCCGCTGCCTCCTTCGAAGCCAGCGCGGGAGCGCTGGCCCCCGGCGCGGACGTGGCCGGTCCATTCTGCTGCTGCGCCACCGCGGGACCATCGGCCCCCCTCGCGAGACCCGCTGCTTCCTTCGAGGCCAGCGCGGGACCGTGGGCCCCCGGCGAAGTGGCTCGACCTTCCTTCGCGATGGAAGGGACGTTGGTGTGAGGCGCGTGCGCCGCGCCGCCGTTCGTATGCGGCGAGGCGTTGGTGGTCCGCTCGGCGTCCGTCGTTGCGCGGCCCTGGGCGGTCGCCGCCGTGTTCGTCCCTCTGGCCCGCGTCTGAGCGTCGGGCCCCGGAGCCGCGGCGCGCGAGGCGTCCTGCGGCGCGCCCACCGAGGCGGGCGCGGCGTTCAGTCGTCCCTGCGGCTGAAGGAGCGCCTCCATCGCGTTGTTGCCGGCCCCCTGCTGCACGATGCAGGCGAGCGTGCGCGGATCGCGAGGATCGAGAAGAGCGGCTTGCTGACGGTTGCCGAGGCGCAAGCGCTCCGCGGCCGTCGGTTGCCCGATCCGCTCGAGCAGCTCGTTCTCGTCGAGGAAGCGTCGCTGGGGACCAATGCTCATGTTGCCCTCCCAAGGCGCTTGCACGCGGGGCGCACCCACGTACACGCCAGAGACTCACCGCAGACCGCCGAAAACGCAAAGCGGCTGCTCGTCATTCGCTGTCTCCGTCGGCACTCGAGCGCACGAGGCGCCCGATCTCCCGGCACTCTTGTGCCGCGGCCGTCCGGAGGTCTTCGTGTTTGATCTGGTCGCCGCGCTCGGCGGCGATGAAGGCCGCGCGGAGCACGGCGTTCTTGATGTGACCGCCGCTGATGTCGAAGTCGAAGCCGAGCTCATCCCAGCGGATGCCCTTCTCGGCGTGCGCCAGAGCCGGGACCATCCGCCGCCACAGCTCCCCGCGCTCGCCGGCGCCGGGGAACGGGAACTCGATTCGGAACCGCAGGCGCCGCTTGAACGCGTCGTCGATCCCAGACTCGAAGTTGGTGGTGAGAATCGTGACGCCGTCGAACTCTTCCATCCGCTGGAGCAGGTAGTTGACCTCGAGGTTCGCGTAGCGGTCCGTGGCCGACTTCACCTCGGTGCGCTTCGCGAACAGGGAGTCCGCCTCGTCGAACAAGAGGACGGAGTGGCTCTGCCCCGCCTCGTCGAAGATGCGCGAGAGGTTCTTCTCGGTCTCGCCGACATACTTCGACACGATCTGCGACAGGTCCACCCGGAAGAGGTCCATGCCCAGCTCACCCGCGATGATGCCAGCCACCATGGTCTTTCCGGTGCCGGGGGGGCCGTGGAAGAGCGACGAGAGCCCGCGGCCATACGGCAGCAGCGCGCCGAAGCCCCACTCTTCGAACACCTTCTTCCGGTGCCGTGCGAACGCGACCAGCTCTCGGAGGCGCATCATGCTCTCCGGCGGCAACACCAGGTCGTCCCACGAGAGCGACGTGGCGATGCGCGTGGCCAGGGTGGCCAGCTTGCCCGTGAGCTGCTGACGCGCCGCGTCGATGAGATCCACACGCCGGACCACGGGCTTGTCCGGGGAGCGGCGCCGGGCCCTCACCAGAGCACCTCGCGCCGCGCCGAAGATCGCCCCGCCTGTGAGCGGGTACTGCCTCGCCAGCTCATCGAGCCGCGTGCCGGGGGCGAGGCGCGCGCCCCGCGCGAGGGCCCGCTCCCACAACGTCTCGCGCTCCTTCACGTCGGGCAGCGGCAGCAGCACCTCGGACACCCCGGTCCGAACCCCGCCGAACAGCGGCGTCATGAAGGTGCCGCCGATGATGATCGGCCCTGGGAAGTCGCGGAAGATCCGCTCGACAGCGAGCTGCAGCGGCCTCGCGATCTCGTCGGGTCCACCGTACGCCGAGCAATCGAAGTAGACGGCGCCGCGCGAGAGGAACGCCTCGCGCCGGGTGGCTCGGAGGCCCTCTTCGAGCCGCGTGGGGTCGCCCGCGAGCGCCTCGAGGTCCACCACGAGCAGCGGCGTGCCGCGCGTGGCCAGGAATGCCTCCGCGAGCAGCTTCTTCCCGGCGAGCGGCGGCCCCCGGAGGCACACGCGCGCGGCACCATCCACAGCCACCTCGAGGCCGCGCCAGGCGGCGTCCAGGTCGTCGCGCTGGAGCACGATGTCGTCCCGTGTGGCCTTTGGCTGCACGGAGCGCATGAAGGGCTGCACTCCCTCATCCGGCGTGGGATCACCGAGCAGGAAGCTGACCACGCGGGGCGCGAGCCGGATGGTGCGCGAGACGAAGCCGCGCGCGCCGCCCTCGACCTCGACGAGCCCGTTGAACCTCAGGGGCTCGGTGGGCGAGAACAGGAGGGCCGCCTCGCACCGCTCGCGGAAGGCCCCGAAGATCATCCCCAGCACGAAGCCGATGTCCGGCGTCTTGCGCGTGAAGTCGTTCCAGGCGAAGGCGTAAGCGCGCTCGAACGCCTGCTCCACCTCTGGGGCGAGCAGCACCAGCACCACCCGGGCCTCCACCTCGGAGAGCCCGAACGACTCGATGAGCTCCACCAGCTGAAGGCGCACGCCCTGGGCGCGGGCTCGCTTCACGCGGTCGTCGATCCGGGTGCGCAGTGCCTCGAGGAAGGCCTCCTCGTCGTGGTCGGCTGGGGCGCTGGCGCCCTCGAGGAACCGCTCGATCTCGTCGGCCCCCACGGAGAGGCCGGACAACATGCCATCGGGGCGGGGACGGAGGAGCTGCAGGTCGCTGAGGTGCCGCCGGAGCAGGGCGCGGACATACACGAGCTCGTCGGCGAGGTGATCCAGCCCGTCGCGGTAGACCCCGGCGTCCCCCGTAGCCGCGGTCTCTCCCCGAGCCGAGGTCTCGAGGTCCTTCGTTTCTTCCGCCCGCGCAGCGTCGTTCATGTCGAGTGCGAGTCTCCAGTGCCAGTCGAACGGATCAACCCGACCGCTGGGCAGGCAATGCTCGTGCCACGCCCAACACGCTGTTTTTAGGTAGCCACAACGCTCCCCTTGGGGTCCATGTGCCCAGGACTCAGGGCCCCACCGGGGCCTCCCGCGCCCTGCTTTGTTGTGCGACGGGACCGGCGACCTTAGGCTGCTTCTTGTGATTCCAACGGATGTCATCGAGCGCCTCCGGCGTACGGCAAAGCACCCCAACGTCCAGCGGCTCGTGGCGCTCCCTGTTGGGACCCTCGCCGTAGGGCTGGTTGGCCTCCTGATGGCGCAGGGCTCGCTCGCCTACGGCTTCCGTGGGACGCACGTCCTCGCGATCGTGGTGCTGGGGTTGGCCGCCGTGGCCCGGGCGCTCCCGCCCCCGCGTCAGACCCTCGTGGCCACGTGGCTCCTTCGGTCAGAGCGCGCGACCCTGCCTCTGGCGGCGATCTGGCTCACCTCCTCGGCGTTCGGCGCCGACGCGCAGCTCGTCTTCCCGCTCGGTCTCCTCGTGCTCGCCGGGGCGGCCGCTGTCCTCGAGCGCCCGGCCGCGCTGTTCGCCGCGTCCACTGCGGCGGTCTTCGCGGTGGCCCAGTGGGTGGGCTTCGGGTCCTGGCGCGGCGACCTCCGCGAGCTCGTGGCCGAGATCTTGTACATCGTGGCGCTCACCGCCGCCGGGGGCTGGTGGGTCCGACCGGCCCTCGAGCGCGCCGCCGGGGTCGACGTCGGAAAGGCCAAGGTCGCCGGCGACGCGGTCGCGCTGGGTCTAACGGACGCCGCCCTCGCGGCGCGCGCGTCACCGGAGCCCGGCGTCGAGGCGCGGCTCGAGTCGCTCGGCGGCAGCGTGAGCCAGCTCCTACGCTTGGGGCGCGCGGCCGTCGATGGCCACACGGCGGTCTTCCTGGTCCGGCACGACGACGGCGCGTTCCGCGCGTTCCGGGCCGAGGGAAAGGACCAGGAGCTCGTAATCGGCGACCCCATCCCCGCCGAGACCGGGGCGCTCGGGGCCCTGGTTCGCGCGCAGAGAGAGCCCAACCCTCCGCCCGCGCTCAGGGTCGAGGTGAAGCCCGATGGCCCCGGGCTGCCCTACTACCGGCACACCCCGGCGCGGATCCGGCACGCGATGTTCGTCCCACTTCGGGGTGCCGACGGCAGCATCGACGCGCTGCTGGTCGTCGACCGAACCGTGGGCGATGCCTTCGACGACGCCGCGATGGCCCGCGCGGTCGAGCTGGCCACGCTCATGGCCCGCGCCCTCGAGCTGGAACGCCACGCGCTGGGAGCAGCGGCGCGTATCAGCGCCCAGGAGGCCGTGCTGGACGTGGTCCGGGGCCTCGCCATCGCGCACGACCCGGAGGAGACCTACGGCGCCGTGCTCGCCGGCGCCGAGCGGCTGGTCGACCTGCGCGTCGGCTTGCTCTGCACCTTCGATGGCCGCTCGGCACGGGTGGCTGCTGCGGTGGGCGGCGACGCGCTCCCCCTCGTGGGCACGCATATCCCCGAGTCAGGCTCGATCGCGGCGCTCACCCTCCGCGCGACGGCGCCCTTTCCCACGACTCGGACGTGGTCGCCGGGCCACGGCTCCCTGATCGCCCCGCACCTCGGGCCGAAGCTCGTCGATGGCGAGCCGCTGCTGGGGATCCCGCTGCGGCATCGCGACCGCGCGGTGGGCGCCCTCTTGCTGGTGCCCCACCACCCGCTCGACGAAGAGACCTTGGCGCGCCTCCAGATCCTCGCAACGCAAGGCGCGGTAGCGCTCCACCAGAGCGAGGCGGTCTCCGAGCTGCAGCGGCGCGCGACGATCGACCCGCTCACCGGGATCGACAATCGCGCCTCGCTGCTCGGCCGCCTGGACCAGAGCATGAAGCGGCTCGGGCGGCTGGGCCTTCAGCTGGCCGTGGTCCAGTTGGACCTGGACCACTTCAAGGCGATCAACGACACCCATGGACACGCGGTGGGAGACGAGGTCCTCCGGAGCGTGGCTGCCATCCTCAAGGCCAAGAAGCGCGAGTCGGACTCGGTGGGGCGCATGGGCGGGGAAGAGTTCGTCCTGGTGCTCGAGCAGGCCGACGAGACTGGAGCGATGTTCGTCTGCGAGCGCATCCGCAAGGCGATCGAGGCGCTGCGGGTGCCCACCTCGCACGGCCCCATTCAGGTCACGGCCAGCCTCGGCGTGGCCATCGCGCCGGACCACGGCGAGCGGGCGGACGATCTGCTCAGCCGGGCGGACGCCGCGCTTTATCGCGCAAAAGAGGCGGGCCGGAACCAAGTTCGGCTGTTCAAGCGGGCCGCGCCGGCCAGGTCAGCCCACGACACCGTCGAGGACCCGCCGGAGTCCGCGGACTAACGGCAGAGCTGGGTGGTCGGGGTACCTGACGCCGCACAAACGAAGTTCTGGCCCACGAAGCTGCCGGAGCAGGTCTCGATGAACTGCCCCTTGTCACCGCAAGCGGGCGCGAGGGCCTCCCAGCCCTTGGTGGTCACGCAGCAGAAGCTGTCGCCACAGGTGAGCGCACCCGCGGCGCTGCACTGCTTCGCGTGCTTCGCTGAGAACTCCTGCGTCTCGGCGTTGTCGCAGTTCCAGTCGAAGCTGCCGTCGCCGCGGTGCGCCGGGAAGTACACTGTCTGGCCGGGGAAGGCGTTGCCGTTGCTGTCGTAGCAGTCTCCCCCCTTGTTCGTGGAGTATGGCGCAGCCGTGCCGCACTGGCACCGCGAGTCGCTCGTGGTGCCGAACCCGTCCCCGTCGCCATCGCGGTAGTACGGCACGCAGCCCGTGGCGTTCGCCTCGTCCACCCCGAGCTTGCAGTTGTTGTCGAGCCCGTCGCACACCTCTGTCTTGCCGGGGTTCACGTCCTTGTTGGCATCGGCGCAGTCGCCGTCCTTAGACGCGGTGTACGGCGGGCTCGATCCGCACACGCAGAGCTGATCCGAAGCGATCCCGTACCCGTCGGCGTCGGTGTCTTTGTAGAGCGCGACGCAGCCCTTGGCGCCCGGTTCGTCCTTGTTGTTGTTGCAGTTGTTGTCGATCCCGTCGCAGCTCTCTTGGGCGGCGGGGTGGCGCCCCGCGTCGGTGTCGGCGCAGTCGCCGCCGGCGTTGGCGGGATACGCCGCGCTGGCCGCGCAGAGGCACTTCTGCGCGGTGGAGTCACCCCAGCCGTCCTTGTCGATGTCGCGGAAGCGCGGGATGCAGCCCGAGGCGTCCTCCTCGTCCACCGAGTTGTCGCAGTCGTTGTCGATGCCGTCACAGGTCTCGGCGGCCTTCGGGTTCACTCCGGAGTTGCCGTCGGCGCAGTCGCCCGCAACGGTGGCCGTGTAGGGCGACGCGGCCACGCACAAGCATCGGCTGTCTCCGGTGACGCCATAGGTGTCGCCGTCCCCATCACGTAGGAGGTTCTTGCAGCCGATCGCGCCCTCCTCGTCGTTGGTCCCGTCACAATCGTTGTCGAGGCTGTCCCCGCAGAACTCGTCGTTGCCGGGGAACACGCTGCTGTCTTGCGGCCGACAGTCGGCGAGATCGACGCTGCCGTCGCCGTCGTCGTCGTTGTCGCAGGCGTCTCCGAAGTTGTCGCCGTCCAGGTCGTCCTGATTGGCGTTGGGGACGAGAATGCAGTTGTCTTCCACGTCCGGGGAGCCGTCGTTGTCGTCGTCGGAGTCGCAGGCATCCCCGGTGGCGTCGCCGTCCGTGTTCTTTTGGGACGGGTTCGACAGGCTCGCGCAGTTGTCTACCCCGTTCGCGACCCCATCGCCGTCGTTGTCGGCCGCGCAAGCGGCCACGTCGTTCAGCGTAGAGAACGTCCGCGGGCACTTGTCGATGGTGTCCACGAAGTTGTCGTTGTCGTCGTCGTCATCGCACAAATCGCCCAGGGCGTCCTTCTCGAGGTTGGCCTGATCGCCATTCACGACGCTCTGGCAGTTGTCCGCGTCGTTCGGCACGCCGTCGCCGTCGAGATCCACGTCGCAGGCGTCTCCCAGCTTGTCGCCGTCGGTGTCGGCCAGGTTGAAGCTGGCAGTGAACGGGCAGTTGTCTTGCGCGTCGGGGACACCGTCGTTGTCGTCGTCGGTGTCGCAAGCGTCGCCCTGGGAGTCGAAGTCGTTGTTCTTCTGATCGGCGTTCTTGGTGGTCTTACAGTTGTCGTTGGCATCGGGCGTCCCGTCGTTGTCGTCGTCCGTGTCGCAGAGATCTCCCAGCGCGTCACCGTCGTTGTTCGCCTGGCTCAGGTTGGCCGTCAGGGAGCAGTTATCGGCGGTGTCCAAGACGGTGTCGCCGTCGTCGTCCGTGTCGCAACCGTCTCCGAGCGTGTCCGAGTCGCTGTTCGTCTGCGTATTGTTCGGCACGGTCGGGCAGTTGTCCTGGAAGTCGAGGACGCCGTCGTTGTCGTCGTCGAGGTCGCAGACATCCCCGAGGCTGTCGCCGTCGAGGTTCGGCTGCTGGCTGTTGCTGTCCCTGGGGCAGTTGTCCAGCGTGTCGAGCTGCCCGTCGCCGTCGTCGTCCGGGTCACACGCGTCCCCGACCGTATCCTGGTCGAGGTCGGCCTGGGACTGCGACAGCGTCGTGGGGCAGTTGTCGAAGGCGTCCACCACACCGTCCCCGTCGTCGTCGCCGTCGCACACGTCGCCCGTCTTGTCGCCGTCCAGGTCGAGCTGGAGGGGATCCGACTCGAAGACGCACACGTCGACGCTGTTCGGGATGCCGTCGCCATCCCGGTCCGAGTCACACGGGTCTCCCGTCCCATCCTGATCCTGGTCCTGCTGGTCGCTGTTGGCGTTCAGAGGGCAGTTGTCGAGGTAGTCGTCCTTGGAGTCGTTGTCGTCGTCGGCGTCACACGCGTCGCCCTGGGCGTCGCCGTCGCTGTTCTTCTGGTCGAAGTTCGCAGCGCGCTGGCAGTTGTCCGCGGTATCCAGCTTCTGATCCCCGTCGTCATCGAGGTCGCACAGGTCGCCCTTCGAGTCCTTGTCGAGGTCGACCTGGTCAGCGTTCTTCTGCAGCGGGCAGTTGTCCTTCGTGTCCACGACGCCGTCGTTGTCATTGTCGAGGTCACACGCGTCCCCGATGAGGTCGCCATCCGTGTCCAGCTGGTCGGTGTTGGCCACGGTGGCACAGTTGTCTGCCCCGTCGAGCCGCCCGTCGCCGTCATCGTCAGCGTCGCAGGCGTCGCCGGAGGTGTCTTCGTCCGCGTCCTGCTGCCCCGGGTTGAACAGCCCGAGGCAGTTGTCGAACAGATCCTCCACCTTGTCGCCGTCCGCGTCGGGATCGCAGGCGTCTCCGGTGAGGTCCTTGTCCAGATCCTCCTGGAGCGGGTTCTTCACGAGGTCGCAGTTGTCCACGACATCGGCGAGCCCATCGGCGTCGTCGTCGGCGTCGCACGCGTCGCCGGCGAGGTCGCCGTCGGTGTCGACCTGCGTGGGGTTGGTCACCACGGGGCAGTTGTCCACGCCGTCCGCGACTTGATCGCCGTCGTCATCGACGTCGCACGCGTCTCCCTGCCCGTCGCCGTCCAGGTCCTCCTGGCCGCCCGCGAGGAGCGGGCACTTGTCCTGGCCATTCGGGACGCCGTCACCGTCCGCGTCGGGATCGCAGGGGTCGCCGAGCTGGTCGCCGTCGATGTCCGCCTGCGACTTGTTTGCGTCCAGCGGGCAGTTGTCCTTCGTGTCCACCACCGTGTCCCCGTCGTCATCGGCGTCGCAGGCGTCGCCCTGCGAGTCGCCGTCCGCGTTGGCTTGATCGGCGTTGGCCACCAGCGGGCAGTTGTCCTGTGCGTTGAGCTTGCTGTCGTTGTCCGCATCCGGGTCGCAGGGATCTCCCAGGCCATCGAGGTCGGCGTCGGCCTGCTCCGGGTTCGCGTGGAGGTCGCAGTTGTCGGCGGCGTCGGGGACGGTGTCGTCGTCGTCGTCGTCGTCGCAGGCGTCGCCGAGCCCGTCCCCGTCGGTGTTGGTCTGCGCTGGGTTGGTGTTCGTGGGGCAGTTGTCCACGGCGTTCAGGTGCAGATCCCCGTCCCAGTCGTCGTCACACGCGTCCCCGATACCGTCCGAGTCGAGATCGGCCTGCGCTGGGTTGGGCGCAAGATCGCAGTTGTCCTCGGCGTCCGTCTTGCCGTCGCCGTCGTCGTCGAGGTCACAGGCGTCGCCTTGGGTGTCGTTGTCGGTGTCTGTCTGGGAGGGGTTCGCGATGGTGGGGCAGTTGTCGAGATCGTCGAGGACGTTGTCGTCGTCCGCGTCGCCCACGCAGGCGTCGCCCACGCCGTTCTTGTCGGTGTCTGCCTGGTCCGGGTTGGCGGTGACCGGGCAGTTGTCGTCCCCGTCGAGGACGGTGTCGTCGTCGTCGTCGTCGTCGCAGGCGTCGCCCCCGTCCGGCGCGCCGTCAGCGTTCTGCTGGCCGGGGTTGCTCACGAGGGGGCAGTTGTCGTCGACGTCGTCCACCTCGTCGGCGTCGTCGTCCGCGTCGCAGGCGTCTCCCAGCCCATCCTCGTCGTGCTCGGTCTGGTTCGAGTTGGGCACCAAGGGGCAGTTGTCGATGAAGTCCGGCTTGTTGTCCGCGTCGTCGTCCTCATCGCAGGCGTCGCCTTGAAGGTCCCCGTCCGTGTCGATCTGGTCGCTGTTCGGGACGCTCGGGCAGTTGTCGACCGAGTCGTCCTTGGCGTCGCCGTCGTCGTTGTCGTCCACGCAGTTGGCCACCCCGTCGGCGTCGATGTCTGGGAAGCCCTCGTCGATCTTGCCGGAGCAGTTGTTGTCCTTCCCGTCACAGACCTCCTCGAGGCCCGGCGCAACGGCCTTGTCGCAGGGCTGGCAGTCCTGGTCGTCGCCGGAGAGATCGTTGTCGTCGTCCTGATCGCAGGCGTTCCCGCCGTCGTTCGCGAAGTCGCAGTTCTGCTGGTCGGGGTTGCTGACCTCGGGGCAGTTGTCGGCGTCGTTCAGCTTCCCGTCATTGTCAGCGTCCGGGTCCACGCAGAACGCGAGCCCGTCACCGTCCACGTCGGGGAAGGTCTCGTCCGTCTCGCCGTCGCAGTCGTTGTCCTTTCCGTCGCACGCTTCGGCCGTGGGCTCGGGAGCAGAGCACTGGGTGGTGGTCCCGGAGCAGACGTTTATCCCGGAGCAGGTGCCGAGCTCGTTGGTGACCGCGCACTTCGCCCCATCGCCCTTGAGGTCATCGGTGCTCCCGTTGCAGTCGTTGTCTTTCCCGTCACAGCTCTCGGCTGTGGGCGGTGGCGCGTCGCACACGCTCAGCTGGCCGGCGACGCAGGAGCGGCTGCCGTAGCAGGTGCCGAGCTCGCTGGGGGTGGCGCACTCGGTGGTTCGCCCGAGGGTCTCAGCCAAGGTGGAGCAGGCGCACGCGCCGCTCACCGGCCGGCATAGCCGACCGGCCGCGCCCTCCACCTCCCCGCAGACGTATCCGCTGGGGCACTGCCGCGTGTCGTCATCGCAAGGCGTAGCGCAGAAGGACCCCGCGTCGCCGCTGCTGAGGCAGCGCGAGCCCTCGAAGGTGGAGGCCGCGCCCGGCACCGTGGTGCAGTCGGCGTCCGCCCGGCAAGGGAAGCACAGCGGGACGTGGAGAGGGACACAGGCGAAGATGACGTCCCCGGCGGTCTGAACCACGGCTTTGCAGGCGAAGCCCTTGTCGTCGCAGCTCGACACACAGACATCGGTGCAAATCTGGCCCTCGGCCGTGAGCGCGCAGATGCCGTCGGGGCAGTCGTCGTTCGACACGCACGTGGTGACCGGATCGACCACCGTGTCCGCCTCGGCAGCGTCCGTCTTGACGGCGTCCGGGAGTACGGCGACGCCTCCCCCGTCGTCTTCAGGCCCCGCGTTGGTGTCTTTCTTGACGGCGTTCGAGCCGATTGGGGCGGCGGCCTCCCCGCAGGCCGACACGGCGGCTACGACGAGCAACGCGAGATTACGACGGGCGACAGGTCGGCGCATGGCCCGGGAGTATACGAGACTTCGCGGCGAACTGCGCGGTCGGCTCTCCGGCCGGGGGCCGACTTCGCGTTCACGCGGTAACGAAATTCGCGGGGTGGCCGGGGCGTTGGTAACGTCGAGGCACGTTGGCCCGGGAAGCGTCCGACCGCACCGGCCGCCGACGAACCACCGCTTCGAAAAGGAGCCCCGAATGATGCGTCCCCCGCTGCTCTCACCCCGAACGGTCGCGCTGGCGTCCCTCGTGGCGGCCTGCCTCACGGCAGCGCCCGCGTTCGCCCAATACGATCAGCCTTTCCAGGCCGGGGAAACCCCGGAGCTGACGGAGAAGCGCAAGAAGATGGTGAAGTGGCTCGGTGAGTCGGTGAAGGGCATCACCGAGCGCACGCTGGGCGCGTTTGACGCGGTGCCGCGCCACAAGTTCATGAAGGCCCGCGACCTCAAGATCGCGTACGACAACAAGTGGGCGGGCATCGGCTACGGCCAGACCATCACGAACCCGTGGATGGTGGCCTACATGACCCACCTCCTGGGCATCGAGGAGGGCATGAAGGTGCTCGAGATCGGCACCGGCTCCGGCTACCAGAGCGCCATCATCTCCCGACTCACCACCCAGACGCACACTGTCGAGGTCGTTCGGGCGCTGGGCGAGCGCGCCCGCGGACTCCACGACAACCTGGCCTACACCGCCAACATCAAGCACAAGCTCGGCGACGGCTACGAGGGCTGGGAAGAGCACGGGCCCTACGACCGCATCATGGTGACCTGCGCAGCCGACCACATCCCCGTCCCGCTGATCCAGCAGCTGAAGCCGGGTGGCCTCATGCTCATCCCGGTGGGCCCGCACTTCCAGAAGGGCAATATCTACCTGGTCACGAAGCAGCAGGACGGCTCGATCAAGCGGAAGGTCGTGGCCACGGGCACGTTCGTCCCGCTGCGCCGCACCGACAAGTTCTCCGACGACGACTAGGCTCAACGCTCGTGACGCGGCGGTGGGGCGGGAAAACGCGTGTCCGCGCCGAGATCCGAGATCCCGGGATCGATGTTAGTCTCGCGCACCTAGCGGTGACGCTCACGGAGACTCACATTGGCCACCATCACCCGCTTCGCCTTCCTTCGTCATCTTCGGGCCGAGCCGAACCAGTACGTGCTGCACTACAAGGGCGGCAAGCTCGCCCGTGAGGGCAAGGGGCTGGCCTACTGGTTCAACCCGCTCTCCGCTGCGGTGGCGCAGCTGCCGGTGGAGGACTGCGAGTCCACCTTCCTCCTGCGCGAGCGGTCCGCTGACTTCCAAGAGATCAGCGTCCAGGTCACCCTGACCTACCGGGTGGCCGACCCTCAGCTGGCCGCGGCGCGCGTGAACTTCTCGGTCGCCCTCGAAACCGGCGCGTGGAAGGAGCAGCCGCTCGAGCGCCTGGCGAACCTCTGGGCGCAACGCGCGCAGCAGCCCACCCGCGCCTACCTGGTCGCCGTGCCGATGGTGGAGGCGGCGCGTGTTGGGGCCGAGGTCATCTGCAACGCCGTAGATCAGGCGCTGCGCACCGACAGTGAGATCCAGGCGATGGGGCTGGCGCTGGTGAGCGTGCGCGTCAGCTCGGTCGCGCCCGCCCCCGACGTAGAGAAGGCGCTGCAGACGCCCACGCGCGAGGGGATCCAGGCCAAAGCCGACGAGGCGGTCTTCCAGCGCCGAGCCCTGGCGGTAGAGAAGGAGCGCGCCATCAAGGAGAACGAGCTCGCCACCGAGATCGAGCTGGCGCGCCGACAGGAGCAGCTCATCAAGCAGCAGGCCGCGAACAAGCTGCTCGCGATCCAGCAGGAGTCCGTGGCCGAGATGACCCGCTTGGAGGCCGAGCTCACCCGCAAGGAGACGCAGGCGGCGGCCCATTCGCGCGAGGTCGTGGTTCGCCACGAGGGCGAGGCCGCCGCGAGGAAGATCCAACTCGAGGCCGAGAACCACGGCGAGGCCGGCCGGCTGGCGATCTACAAGGACGTCCCCAGCAAGGTCGTTTTGGGGCTGGCGCTGCGTGAGGTGGGGCAGAAGCTCCAGAGCATCCAACACCTCAACATCACGCCGGATCTGCTCACCCAGTCGCTCAAGCACTTCCTCGAGGATCAGGCTGGCAAGTGACCCCGGGGAATAGTCGCCCGCGGATCGTCCTCATTACGCGGAAGACCCCGCTCGAACAGCTCCTCGACCGGCACGGGACGAACGGGCAGGCGCAGTTCTATCTGCGCTCGCGAGGGCAATCGATCACCGAATACGAGGCCGCTCACGAGCGGCTGGTGGCCGGGTTCGCGCGGGTCGTCTCCGCCTTGCCGGCCGACCAGCGGCGTGTGCGCGTGGATCGCGGGAGCCTCGACCGGTTCCTCTTCGCGCCCGACGACGTGGCCATGGTGGTGGGCCAGGACGGCCTCGTCCCCAACGTAGCGAAGTACCTCGAGGGCCAGCTGCTCGTGGGGGTGAACCCTGATCCCAAGCGATACGACGGCGTGCTCTGTCGCAACACGCCGGCCTCGGTGGGTGCGGTGCTCCGTTGGCTGGCCACGGGCGTGGGCGCGTTCGCGATCGAGGAGCGCGCCATGGCGGTGGCCGAGCGCGAGGATGGCCAACGGCTGCTGGCGCTCAACGAGGTGTTCGTGGGCCACCGGACGCACCAATCGGCCCGGTACGTCCTGCGCTGCGGTGGGCGGGAGGAGCGGCACTCGTCGTCCGGCGTGATCTGCTCCACGGGCACCGGCGCCACGGGCTGGTGCCGCTCCATCGCGGAGCAGCGTGGCCTCACGGCCGAGCTGCCGGGGCCGGCGGATCCACGGCTCGCGTGGTTCGTCCGCGAGCCGTTCCCGTCGGTGGCCACCGGTACGTCGTTGAACTTCGGGTTGCTGGAGCGCGGAGACTCGCTCGAGCTCACCTCGCTCCTGGGCGAGGACGGCGTGATCTTCGCCGATGGCATCGAGTCCGACCGGATCGACTTCCTCGACGGCCAGACCGTCCGCATCTCACTCGCGCCGCGCTCTCTACGCCTATTGGTGCCGCGGAAGGCCTGAGGGCCTCAGCGGGCCGCGGCGTCCAGGGACGCGAGGCGTCCCTTCTGCGTCAGCACCCACAGCCGCTCCCCCACCGCATCCATCGCCCGCACCGTCACCCCCTCGCCGTCGAGCGTGAGCGACACGGCCTCCACCTCGGACGCCTCGAAGCGGTCCGGGTGAGCCGGGGTGGGCGGCTCGTAGTTCGAGGTGACCAGCCACACGGCGCCCGTTGCGAGATCGAGGCCCGCCAGCCGGTCCGGGCCCATCGCCGTGACCGCCCTGAGCTTCACCCCGGCGAGCTTCCCCTCCATGGGGAGCCCTTGCTCGTCGCGGACGCGGCCCAGCACGTCCAGCGCGAGCCCCTGGTCGCTCACGGACAGGACCCGCGTGTTCGGCAGCTTCACGCGCTCCTCGCCGAGCAGCACGTCTACCGTGGCGCCGACCACGAGGGTGGCGTCGCCCGCCAGGCTGACCCAGGGCGGCGTGGCGAGCGTGGTGTCGCGCGAGTCGACCAGCGTCCACGCCGCGTCCCGCGTCTCGAGGTGCAGGCTGCCGTCCCGGTCCACCGCTGTGACCACGCCCGCGGCCGTCCGGTGCACCGCCAGCACGCCCCCGAGGTGCTCCACCGCACCGCCCTCATCGAGGACCGCCACGCGATCGGCCAGCGCCACCACGACGCGCCCCCCGTCTGCGAGGCAGAGCCCCCGCGCGGGCCAAAGCCGAGACGCGGCGTCGGCCGAGAGAGGCGCCGTGAGGCGCGCGGGCGCCCCGGACTCGGCGATCGCGGCGGCCACGCCCCTCTCGGACGCTACGAGGACGGCGCACGAAGTCTGGTCGCAGTCGAGCCAGGTGCCGATCGCCGGCGATGGCAGGTCAGCGCCCTCCAGGGCCCGGCCAGAGCACTCGTCGCAGGGCTCGGGGTCGCTGACCACACCGGCCGCGAAGACCCCGCCGCCGCTCGCCTCGACGAGACCACTCCCCACTGAGGCGTCCCCCTCCAGAGAGTCGAGCGCCTCCAGCTTCGACCAGGAGGTGGCGCCGTCCGCTAGCCGCCACACCTTGACCTGACGGTAGTCCTGCCCCATCGCGGCCGCTGAGCGGAGGTCCGAAGGCAGCGACAGCTCCACGGGCACCTTGGGCGGCGCGCCGAAGGCGACACGGAAGGGGGCGCCGATCTGCGCCGCAGTCGCCGGCAGCGCGGGGCGCGTGGGATCACCCTCGGCCGGGGTAATTGTGACCTGGGTGCCGTCCGCGACGGAGCCCGCAGGCACCCGGAGCTCGATCCCGAGGAACGGCGGCGTAGTGCCCTTCACCTCGCTGCCGGTGGAAGCCAGCGCGCTGGTGAGGGCGGGCCCGGTGGCCGTCACGGCCTCCTCCTCCGCCGCACACGCGGAGGCCGCCGAAAGGCACAGTACGAAGCGGGTGGTCCTCATCGAATCTTCTCCAGGCCCTGCGGCGACACGTGTGCACTTCGGCGCGGTGGGGCCCCCGAGCCCCTCCCTACGAGGTGAGCCCACTTTAGTGCAGCGCCCACCGGCTCGCGCCTTAAAGCCGCTTAACCCCAGCGCTGGTCGGCCCCTCAGCGACGCGTGTGCGCCCGGAGCGACGAATCTCGCGAAACCGCCATGGGGCGGGTAGGTTCCGGGCCGCCTCGTGGGTTCAAGGCCCCGTCGGGCCCCACGAGGGACGTGAAGCACAGAACCACAGGTCTTCCAGCCCCGGGGATGGGGTGACGGCGAGGCAGCGCATGGAGCGACGACGAGTCGTGATTCTCGTGGGCGGGAAGAGCGGCGAACACGATATCTCGTTGGCCTCGGGCGCAGAGGTCCTGCGTCACGTTGACCGGACACGCTTCGACCCCGCCGTGCTCCGCGTGGACCGCGACGGCGCCTGGGTGTTCCCCGAGTCGACCGAGGACGTGAACGCCGCCGGCAGGCGCCTCACCTTCGCCGAGGGCGTGATGCGGCTCGACGCCCTGCGACCGGCCGCGGTGTTTCCCCTCACGCATGGGCCGTACGGCGAGGACGGGCACGTCCAGGGACTTCTGGACCTCCTGGAGCTCCCCTACGTGGGCTCCGGGCTCGACGCGTCGGCGTTGTGCATGAACAAGGCTCGAACGCGCGATGTCTACCGCGCCAACAACCTCCCGGTGGCGAGGGGCGAGGAGCTGCGCCGCGGCGATCGACCAAGCCTCTCCGCGCCGTGCGTGGTGAAGCCGTTGAGGCTTGGCTCTTCGGTGGGCCTCGACATCGCCCACGACGCCGAACACCTCGAGCGCGCGCTGCGCGTGGCCTTCGAGCATGACGACCGGGTGCTGATCGAAGACTTCGTAAGCGGCGAGGAGCTCACCGCGGGGGTGCTCGAGGAGCTCGACGGAACGGCGCGCGCGCTGCCCCTGGTGGCGATCCGCCCGCGCACCCGCGCGTTCTTCGACCTACACGCGAAGTACACCCCGGGCGCAACGGACGAGATCTGCCCTGCCCCGCTCGACGCCGCGCTCACGCTCCGGCTCCAGGGCTACGCCATTGAGGCGCACCGCGTGCTCGGCTGTCGGGCGCTGAGCCGTACGGACATGATCGTTCGGCCGACGGGCGAGGTGGTCCTCCTCGAGACCAACACGCTCCCGGGGTTCACCCGGACGTCGCTGCTCCCGCAAGCCGCTTGCGTGGCCGGCCGGGACTACGGCCGCCTCGTGAGCCACCTGCTCGACCACGCGATCGCGCTGGGTCCACGGACCTGAGCGCGCGAGGGAGGGGCGCCGCTCTGGCGTGAGCGCCCCCCGAGCCCACCCCACCGCTTCACGCCGTTTGGGCGAGGCCGAGCACCGGCTCAACCCGCGGTGGCGCCCTCCAGGGTGAGGCGGTCCAGCTCGGCGAGGAACGCCGCCTGCGCTCGGGCCAGCTGGGCCTTCAGGCGGCACGCTGCGAGCAGCGGGCAGCTCCCGCCGTCACCGCGGAAGCAGTCCACCAGCACCTGCTCCGCCTCGAAGTGACGCACCACCGCGCCCATCCGGATCTCCGCCCGCGGCTTGGCGAGCCGTACGCCGCCGCCCGCCCCGCGCGTGGTGCGCACGAAGCCCCCCTCGACCAACGCCTGCACCACCTTGTGGAGGTGGTTGCGCGGCACGCCCACCTCGCGCGCCAGGACCTCGGTGTTCGACGCGCCCTCCGGGTTGGCGGCAAGGCGGAGGAGAGTGCGCAGGGCGTAGTCGGTCGAGGCCAAAAGTCGCAAAGCAAGATCCCCGTCAGTGTCGTGGGCGCGAGGTGCGCGACGCAGGCTATTCGGTATTGACGATACCACTTCGCCGGACCTAACTGGCATCTAGAATACCAATACGCCCAGGGAGCCGCCTCATGACCAACACCCTCCAACTCGCCGAGCTCGGAACCCAGACCGTCGCTGAGCTCTCCACACGGATTCCTGGCGCCACCGCGGTGTTCCGCGCGCACAAGATCGACTTCTGCTGTGGGGGCCACGCGCGCCTCGCTGACGCGGTGGAGGCGCGAGGGCTACCGCTCGAGGTGGTGGCGGCGGAGCTGTCGGCCCTGGTCTCGCCCGAAGAGGCGCCGCCCCAGTCGGTGGACGCCCTCATCGACCACATCCTCACGCGGTACCACGCGGTCCACCGCCGGGAGCTGCCCGAGCTGGTGCGGCTGGCGCGCCGCGTGGAGGCCGTGCACGGGGAGAAGCCCGAGGCGCCGCGCGGTCTGGCCGCGCTCCTCGAGCGGATCGCCGGTGACATGGAGGCGCACATGCAGCGTGAGGAGGAGGTGCTGTTCCCCCTCATGCGCGCGGGAGGACACCCCATGATCCGGCTGCCGATCGGCGCGATGCGGATGGAGCACGACGAGCACGGCGCTTCGCTGCGCGAGCTGGCCCGCCTCACCCACGACCACAGCCCCCCGGAGATGGCGTGCGGGACGTGGCGAGCGCTCTACGCTGGCACCCAGAAGCTCCAGGACGATCTGATGGAGCACATCGCGCTGGAGAACAACACGCTCTTCACGCGGTTCGGCGCGTAAGGCGCCTGCAAAGGGGCCCCTCGCCGGCTCATGGTTCGACCGCGCGGTTGCGCTGCTCTAGCCGCTGACGCGAGGCGCCTCCGCGCCCTGCGTGGGCGCCGCAGCGACCAAGCCGGCGGCGGCGCCCGCCTCGCCCGACGGCGACCCGGGAGCACCGTCCAGGGTGCGCTTGGACGGGCGCCTGGCACCGCCCGGAAGCTGCCGGGCCAGCCCGACGAAGATCCCCGAGGCCGCCAGGGCGGCGTACGGCAGGAGGATGAGCAGGACGGCGCCGAAGACGGTCCACTTCACGATGTCCAGAACCACTACTCGAGCCCTCCGATGACCACGGTGAGACCCCCGCCCGTCTCGATGGTCTCGAGGCCGATGCGCAAGACGAGGTCCTCGGGCAAGCCCGGGACGATGGACGAGAGGGCGATCTCGGGCAGGGCGATCGGGCCCAGGTCGCCCAGAGCGCCCCCGATCAGCTGCGGGATGAGCACGCCCTTCACGAGGTCGACCAGGCCCTGGTCGTTGCCCGCGAAGAGGCCGTCGTTGGTGACGACCTCGAAGGTGAGCTGGTCGAGCCCGGCCAGCTCGAAGTCGATGCCGGAGCCCCCCTCCGGGAGAGAGACCACCGAGAGCACGAGGCCCACGTCTCCCTGCACCCAGAACGCCATGTGAGTGGGCGTGTCTCCGAGGAGGAACTCCGCGTCCACGAACAGATCGCCAATCTCCACCTGGGCGGCGCCATCGCAGCTGTTCACGACGGGGGCCAGGCGGGCGTCCACCTTGGCCACCAGGTCCTTCACGCCAAACCCGGCGAGGTCGACCGCGCCGCCGAGCGCGGCCTCGGTGACGGTGAGGTTCAGCGACCCGCCGTCGAAGACCGCGAAGAAGAGCTGGTTCAGCACGTCATCGTGCAGCGCGATGAGCGCCTTGTCCTTGACGCTCGCGGGTAGCGGCTTGGTGGCGCCGCAACCTGTGTAGCGGGGGCTCCCGAGGTGGGCCCACGGGCGCTTCGACACCTCTGCGTACGCAGTGGCGTCCAGCTCCACCAGCACCTGACCCTCCGAGAACAGGATCTGGTTCACTACCGTCTCGAGGTGGACGGTGTTCGGCGTGTCGCTCCCCAGCACCGGGATTGGCAGCGCCTGGGTGAGGTTGAGGCTCTCGAAGAGCGTTCCGAAGATGCTCGAGACGAGGTCGCCGAAGAGCCCCTTGAAGATGTCGAGCACCACGTTGAAGAGGCCGTCGACGATGTCCGTGACCACCGGGATGTCGACGTTGAAGGCCCCGTTGAACTCGATGTCGTCCACGGTAACGTCGAGGACGGCCTTGCCGTCCTCGGCCTTTGCCGAGACGTAGACCACCACCTTCATCGCATCCGCGCTGATGTTGAGCGGGCCCGTCCCATCGAGCCAGTCGCCCGGCTCTTTGCCCCAGTGGAAGGTGCAGAGCAGGCCGCCGGAGTTCGAGATCTCCAGCGCGAAGCCGGTGAGATCCATCTCCACGCGGACCTTGCCGTCGAGCACCGTGATGCGGACCTCCGCGTCTTCGATTTTGAAGGTGTCCAGGTGGTAGTCGCACCCGAGGAGCGAGGTGAGCGGGTCGGGTGCGAGGGCCTTCACGTCGAGGTTCACGAGGAGAATCTCGGCGATGTCGGCGATGTCCTTCGGGCGCCCGTCCGTGGGCTCGAGCTTGTCGTCGAAGATCGCCTGCGTGAGGATCAACGCCGCCCCCTTCGGCACGCGGTCCTCCGGGCCGATCGGCTTCTCGAGGGCGAACCACTCGTCCGACCAGACCGCGGCGCGCCAGGTCTCTGCCACGTTCCCGGCCGCGTCACGCGCCTCGACGTGCAGCGTGTTGACCCCGAAGCCGAGCGGCACCGTCGCGTTGAAGGCGCCGTCCTCGGCCACCGCCACGGGATCGCCTCCGATCGTGAGCGCGACCTCGCCGCGGTCGTCCGTGACCTTGCCCGCAACCAGGATCTCCCCGACCCCGCCGTGAGTCGTGCCGCGGTCAGGCTGGTCCAGGACCAGTGCCGGGCGGGTCCCGTCCACGGCCAGAGGGCGGCTGGCGTCGAGCCCGAGGCGGGTCGCAGTGAGAACGTAGTCCCCGGTGCTCTTGGCGGTGACCACGTTTCCAGCGAGGTCGAGACCCGAGGGCGTGGCCACGAGCTCGTCCGGCACCGCGCCCGCCTCGACGACGTTGTCGCCAGCGTCATAGAGCGTAACGGTGGCCACCACTTCGGCGCCGAGCCCGACCACGGCCTGATCGGGGTCGAGCATGAGCTCCGCGCGCACTGGGGCGCCGGCCACGACGACCCACGGGACGCTGACGGGCGTGAGGCCCTCGGCCGAGCAGGTCAGCGTGGTCTCGCCCACGGCCGATGGTGTGAGCCCCTCGGCGTCCGCGCTGGCGCCCGGCGACCCGACCGAGACCTCTACGTCTACCGCGTTGCCGAACGCGTCGCGTGCCACGCAGTCGATCGTGGCAGGAACGCCCACCACCCCGTCCGACGGCGGCGCCAGCTCGAGCGACGCGGCCTGCCCGGGCGAGACCCGCACGACCGCTGGCGAGCCGTCGACGATCTCGAGGAGCTGTGAGCGGCAGGCAACCGTGAGCTCCCCCGCGCGCGTGGGCACGAGCTCGGTGGCGCCGTTGATCGTCACGCCGTCGGCGGGCTCGACGACCAGCGCGAAGTCCGTGTGGCCCACCTGAACCGTGGTGCCCCGAAGGACCGCGCAGCTGACCGGCACGGTCTGCCCGGCCACGACGTCCGACACCGACACCACGGTCTCGACGCGCTGCGGGGTGAGCGTGACCTCGTCCAGGGTAGCGTCGTCTCCGCAGCCGGGCCCGAACAGGCAGGCGGCCCCAAGGAGCGTGGCCGTCCACGTGAGCCACTTCCCGGTGGTGGCGCGGTCGCGTAGCTGCGGGGTGAGTTTGGAGAGCGGTGCCGGTTGCGTCATAGCGGCTGAGGCTACCATCGCCTCCGAGCGCGCGCAGGGCTTTCTTGTGGTGACCGAGACGCCCTGCGCCGGTTAGGCTCGGCGCCGTGTATTGCGGCGCTTGCGGTCAGAACAACCCGTCCATCAACCGCTTCTGCGTGGAGTGCGGGTCGCGCCTCCACGGGGACGACCCGAGTATCCCCCTCGTCGACGGCACCGCGGCGCGGCTCTTGGGCCTCACGTCCTTGCCTGCGCCCACTATCGAGTGGCCGGATGACCTGCCGCGTGAGGTCAAGGGCAAGGACGGGGCGCGGCTGCTCCTGGTGCCGGGCGGCTTCTTCTGGATGGGCGCGAAGAAGCAGAAGAAAGACGAGCGGCCCTATCGGCTCGTCTACATCGACAGCTACTACATCGACGAGCGCCCCGTCACGGTCGACCTCTTCCGGCGCTTCCTCGCCGACGGGGGCCGTAAGGCGCCGCGCCACCTGCGGGAACTCCCGGGTGAGCTCCCCGCACACGGCGTGAGCTGGCACGACGCCCAGGCATACGCCACCTGGGCCCTACGGCGCCTCCCGACGGAAGCCGAGTGGGAGAAGGCCGCCCGCGGCGTAGACGGACGGCTCTACCCCTGGGGCGACGCCTCGCCCGAGGGGCGCGCCAACCTCGGTGAGGGCCCAACGCCGGTAGACGCTTTCCCCGACGGGCGGAGCCCTTACGGCGCCCTCGACATGGCCGGAAACGTCTGGGAGTGGTGCGAAGACCTGTACGACCAGGACTTCTACCCGCGCTCGTCGCCGCGGAACCCGCGTTGCGACGACGGCGACCCGCGGTATCGGGTGCTGCGCGGCGGGTCGTTCGGCTACTCCGCCTTCACCGCGCGGTGTGCGTATCGCGGCTGGAACCTGCCGGCCATGGCGGCTGAGTGTTACGGGTTCCGCTGCGCCGTGGAGGCCGCGCGCTTCCGGCGCGGCTAGGGCGGTAGCGGCCCCACACACGCGGGAGACCGCTGCGCGTCGGGCCTAGTCGGTGAGGAGTACCTGCCAGGTGTCGTAGAGCATGGTGGCGAAGCGGTAGCTGACGGAGTTGGTCTCTTCGTAGTGGTCGCCGTCTTCGCCCGTGAGCTGGCTGACCAGGCGATTGAAGTCGGGCTCCGGGACGATGTAGCCGAGGTGGTCGTCGGCCATCCCCACGAGGAAGCGATACTTGCCGGTCATCTGCTCGACGGGGACGGGGGCATCGGCGCGCGCCTGCAGCGTATAGGGCGCGATGTGGTAGGCCTTGCAGTCGCAGTCGTCGACCTTCGTGCTGTTCACGCACTCGGCGTACGGCACCCCGTCGCAAGGCGCCGGGTGTTGCGGAAAGTACCGAGCGACGACGCCGTCTCGCACGCCGCGGCGCAGCACGTCGGTGGACTCGGCGCGGAAGTCCGGATCGTCCGGGAGGCCCCAGAACAGCTCGGGGAGCACCTCCCCGGGAGCCGTGAGGATGTCGACGGAGCCGAGACGCAGCCGCCACACCGTAGTGGGCACACAGCCGGGGTGGAGAGTGGTCCCGCTCCAGCCCGGGCACAACTTGGGATCCCGGGTGGCGATGCTGGGGTCCACGTCGAAGATCCCGAGCTGAAACAGGATCTGAAAGGCCCCGTTGTCGACCGGCACGTAGAGGGTGGCGCTCTTCATCCAGAACGGGTCGAGCGGAAGCGGCTCTCCAGCGTCCAAGGCATCGACCGCGGCATCGGCGAGGTGCACGGCGGCGCTCCGGGCGTAGTCGAAGCCTGCCTCCTCGGAGAACACCGGGCCCTCCTTACCCTCGGTGTCTGGTGCCATGAGCCAGGTGTTGTCCTCAGCCACCATCGGGACGTGACCGCCCAGCGCAGACTGCATGCCGCCGAGGCACTCGGGGAGGAACACCGTGGTCCCGCCGCGTCGCGCCTCGAGCTCGGTGCGGAGGTAGTGAACGTAGTCGGCGCTGAGCTCGTTGTTGTCTTCGCCCACGAGCTCCGGGTGCCCCGAGTAGCTCAGCAGCCGGCCGATGGCGCCGCCACCCGGCTCGGTGGCCTCGATCACCGCCAGCTGGTCCGAGACGATCACAGGATCTCGCCCGTCGTTGATGAGGCCCTGCATCCTGCTCGTCGGGTTCGTGCCGCCGAACGCTTCTCCGTTGAACGCCTCGCTCCGGTCCCGGAGCCGTGTTGCGCCGACCCGGAACTGGGCAGGCTTCAGCGCCTTCGCCGCGGCGTCCACGGCCGCGACGATCGCGTCCGTGATCGACGCGTTGTACTCGGGGCGCGCGCCAGACCAGACGCCCTGGCCGCCGAGAGGGCTCCCCCAGAGTCCGCGGACATCCGGGCCCTGGTGCGTGTGCGAGGAGACCACGATGATGCGCTCGCGCTCCCAGCCCTTCTCCGCCAGGCGATCCTGCGCGCGCTGGATGCGGTCGCCAGCCAGCCCGATCACATCCACCGATACGAAGGCGAGGTAGTGGCTGTCGCGCGCGATCACCATGGCCCGAACCTCGATCGGGTCGTGCACCGAGTGCGCCGCGCGGAGCTCCCCGAAGCCCCCGATGAAGGCGGCGTCGAAGTCTTTGTCGCCGTCCTTGTCGTCGTAGGGCTCTGGGCACTTCTCGGTGCCCCCGGCCGGCTCGTGGCGGCAGCCATCGAACACGTGGTTCCCGTTGAGGTCGGTGAACGTCTCGAAGTCGGTGGGCGTGATGTCGATGACCGCCGTCCCGGCCGCCTCTCCCTCAAGGACAGGGAACGGCCGAGGCTCGATTGCTACCGTGTCGCTCTGGGCTTCGGGCACGTCCCCGCCAGCGGACGTGTCGCCCGTAGGAGTCTCCAGAGGGGTGTCGACCGAGGGCGTGCCCGGGGCGGGCTCGTCCGTCGAGCTAGTACAAGCGAGACTTGCCAAGATCACTGCTGCGATGGGGCGCATGGGAGGCGAATCTAGCGCGCCTCGCGCGAATCCGCGAGCGGTCTGCTTGACAAGGGAAGGACCGGGCGCCTAGAAACGCGGCCCGCGTACCCCGAACCACGGGGTCGGTGCTGCTCGCAGTCCGACCACGTGCCGGGATCGCTGGGCCGATAGCTCAGTTGGTAGAGCAACGGACTTTTACTCCGTGGGTCGACGGTTCGAGTCCGTCTCGGCTCATGACCGAGTCCCCATCGTCTAGTCCGGCCAAGGACGTGGGCCTTTCAAGCCTAAAACACGGGTTCGAATCCCGTTGGGGACGCCAAGAGAAAAAATCCACCACCTGCGCTCGCGGGCTGGTGGGCTAATAGACCGGGGGTGAGTGCCCCCGCGGCTGACACACGAGCTGCAGTCCGGCACGACGGTCAGAGAGCGCTCTCTAGTCCCCCCCGGGCGGCGGCTCCACCGTCGAGGAACCGGAACGCCCCCATGCCCACGCTGGTCATCGTCGAGTCGCCCACAAAGGCACGCACGATTGGGAAGTTCCTCCCCAAAGGCTATCGGGTCGAGGCCTGCATGGGCCACGTCCGCGACCTCCCCGGCTCGGCTGCCGAGATCCCCGAAGCGCTGAAGAAGGCGCCCTGGGCCAAGGAGCACGGAATCAACGTCGACGCGCGGTTCGAGCCGCTCTACGTCGTGCCCCCGGCCAAGAAGAAGGTGGTCACCGAGCTGAAGGCAGCGCTCAAAGACGCCGACCAGCTCATCATCGCCACAGACGAAGACCGCGAGGGCGAGTCCATCGGCTGGCACCTCCTCGAGGTGTTGAAGCCCAAGGTCCCCGTCTCGCGCATGGTCTTCCACGAGATCACGAAGTCCGCGATCGAGGCGGCCATCAAGTCTCCACGGCAGGTCGACGAGGCGCTCGTGCGAGCCCAGGAGACGCGCCGCATCCTCGACCGGCTCGTGGGCTATACCGTGTCGCCCGTGCTGTGGGTCAAGATCGCGCCCGGGCTCTCCGCGGGGCGCGTGCAGTCCGTGGCGGTGCGCGTCCTGGTCGAGCGCGAGCGCGAGCGCCGCGCCTTCCGCTCAGCCACCTACTCCGAGATCTCGGCGAAGCTCCAGAAGGGTGACGCGCGCCCGTTCGAGAGCTGGCTGCTCCGCGTCGACGGACGCCGCATCGCGCAGTCCAAGGACTTCGACGAGACCACGGGCAAGCTCAACGCCAAGGGCGATGTCCGCCTCCTGGACGAGGTGGGCGCGCGTGACCTGGTCGGCGCGCTTCAGGGCGCCACGTGGACCGTCGGCGAGGTGGAGCGCAAGGCGCGCAACGTCCGCCCGTACCCGCCGTTCACCACGTCCACGCTCCAACAAGAGGCCAACCGCAAGCTGGGGATGAGCTCGGGCGAGACCATGCGCACCGCGCAGCGGCTCTACGAGCAGGGCTTCATCACCTACATGCGAACCGACTCGGTGCACCTCTCGAACGAGGCCATCGAGGCGGCGCGCCGGCGGATCCTCGCGCTGTACGGGCAAGACTTCGTCGCGGAGACGCCGCGGCAATACACCACGAAGTCCAAGGGCGCGCAGGAGGCGCACGAGGCCATCCGACCCGCGGGCACGGAGATGGTCACCGCGGACGACACCGGCCTCACCGGGCGCGAGCGCGCCCTGTACGAGCTCATCTGGAAGCGCACCATGGCGTCCCAGATGGCCGATACCCGAGGGCAGAGTACTACGCTCAAGCTGGCCAGCACGTCGTCCACGGGCCCCGCCGCGATGTTTCACGTCGCCGGACGAACGATCGACTTTGCCGGCTTCGCCCGGGCCTACGTGGAGGGTTCCGATGATCCCGAAGGTGATCTCGCCACCAAGGAGTCGATCCTTCCGGCCGTGGCTGTAGGCGACCACATCGATTGCCACGGCCTCGAAGCCCACTCCCACGATACGCAGCCACGAGCCCGCTACACGGAGGCGTCGCTCACGAAAAAGCTCGAGCAGCTGGGCATCGGCCGCCCCAGCACCTACGCGTCGATCATCGACACGCTCCTCACCCGGGAGTATTGCCGCAAGCGGGGCACCGCTCTCGTGCCCACCTGGACGGGATTCGCCATCACGCAACTCATGACCGAGGGCCTGCCGCACCTGGTCGAC
>SXOO01000125.1 GCA_005776725.1 Pseudomonadota bacterium
GACGCGCACATCTTCTGCGCCGAAGACCAGATCAAAGACATGATCGTCGAGGTCATGTCCCTGGTGCGCAGCTTCTACGGCGCCTTCGGCTTCGAGGACGTGCACGTCGAGCTCTCCACCCGACCGGCGAAGCACATCGGCGAGGTAGCGATGTGGGACCAGGCGGAGAAGGCGCTTGAGGAGGCGCTGGCCGCCAGCAACACGCAGTACAAGCTCAACCCCGGCGACGGCGCGTTCTACGGCCCCAAGATCGACTTCCACATCCGGGACTGCATGAAGCGGTCGTGGCAGTGCGGCACGGTCCAGCTCGACTTCAACCTGCCGCGCCGCTTCGAGGCCGAGTACGTCGGCGCCGACAACCTGCCGCACACTCCGGTGATGATCCACCGTGCGATCATGGGCTCCATCGAGCGGTTCATCGGGATCCTCACCGAGCACTACGCGGGCAAGTTCCCACTGTGGCTCTCGCCGGTGCAGGCCATGGTCATCCCCGTGTCCGACAAGCAGGCGCCCTACGGCGCGCAGGTGGTGGCGGAGCTCCGGGCGGCCGGGATCCGCGCTCGCCTCGACGACCGGAACGAGACCCTGAACAAGAAGGTGCGCGACGCTCAGCTCGCGCGGATCAACTACCAGCTGGTGGTGGGCGACCGCGAGATCGAGACGCACGCCGTCAGCGTCCGCACCCGCGCCAACCGGCAGCTCGGGGCCCTCTCGGTGTCGGCGTTCCTCGCCCGTTGCCAGGAAGAGATCGCCAACCGGCGGCTCCCTGAAGGGGAGGGCGCCTCCGCGTGATCCAGCTCCGCTCCGCCATGGAGAAGATGGGCAAGGTCGTGATCGACCCCACCGCCCAGGGGCCCGCGTGGGGTGACTCCGGCGCCCTCCGCGTCGCGCTCGACGGCGGCGCCCGCAAGCGCCTCCTCGACTGGGGGCCTGCCCCGGGTCGCAAGGCCCTCCTGGTCGGGGCAGGGTGGGCCGGGCTCGCGGCTGATCTCGCCGAGCGCGAGATGTTCGTCACCGTGATGGAGCCGGATCCCGCGCGGGCGCGCCGTGTCTCGGAGGAAGCGGCGGCGAGGGGGCTCCTCTCGCGCGTCACCGTCTCGGTCACCGAGGTGAAAGACCGCAGCTTCGAGGTCGGCGGGTTCAATCTGGTCGTGCTATGGGAGACGCTCGCGCGCTTCCAGCCGTACGAGCCGGTGCTGGAGAAGCTGCTCCGCGAGCTCAAGACCGGCGGGAAGCTCTTCATCCGAGAGACCATCCGAGTGCCCGTGGGGGCGCACGCGGCCCTCGAGGCCAAAGCGAGGCGGCTCCTGCCGATCGCGCTCTCGGCCCTTCGGCCCCACGCAGCTCAAGTGATCGCCCGGCCGAGCTACCTCGCCGAGCGAGACCAAGGGATCGACGCTGACGCGCTCCGAGCCGTGGTGGAGCGCCTCTTCGTGCTCGAGGCCGAAGAACGCGAGCACGCGCTCGCCGGTGATCTGGCCGACCTGTGCGCCGCGTTCGGCGCCTCGGGCGCCTGGGTGAACAGGGCGCTGGAGCTGGACCGGAAGCTGGTGCAGCGCCGCCCGGAGCTGGCGCGGACCGTGACCCTGCTGGCGAAGAAAGAGCGAGAGCTAGGCACCACCTTCCGCGTTTGAGGCCGGCGGGGCATCAGCCCCCACCCCGTATCATCCCGACTACCCGCAGGCGCAGCGCGCGGAGGCGCACACGGACGCCAAGACCGAGGGCCCGCGCGCGGAGCACCATCGGGTGCTCCCACACCGCCGCGAAGACCCGCCGCTTCAGAGCGAGGAATCCGTCGAGCGCCCGCGCGAACCACGGGAGCGTCCGCAACGTAGCCTCCGTCAGCGTGAAGAGGCGGCCCACGATCGCCGTCCCGACGACCTTGGCGCCGAAGAACACGAGGAGCCCCACGGTGCGTTGACCGCTCGCGAGGAAGTGAAGCCCCACGAGCTTCGCGGGCAGCAGTACGAGCGACGGCAGCGCGAACAGGCAGAAGGCGCCCCACGGCGGGAGGCTGCGGATCCAGCGCTCGAACCCACGCAGGACCGGCAGGGAGCCGACCCAGGCCATGGCGCGCTTCAGCGGGTCCCAGAGCCACTCCTCCAGCGCCAGGATCAGCGCGGCGAGCAGGACGAACGGCGCGCTGAGGAGGCGCCGCCAGAGGGGGCGGGGCGTCGCTTCCGTCATCCGCCGCCGCCGGCTCCACGTCGCGCGGCCAGCCGGAAGGCCTCCGCAGCGTCGCCGGCGCCGAGGTTACCGAGGCTGACCTGCGTGAGCAGCGCCCCGAAGGCGCCCCGCACACGAGCGGACGCGGCCTCCAGGTGTCCCGACGCCGCGCCCACATCTCCGCGCGCCACGGCCTCGGCCGCGGCTCGGAGGGCCTCAGCGTCTTCGAGCGCGCGCACCGTGAGCCCAATGTCGCGCGCTCCGCGCTCGCCGACCGACGACGCGCCGATCGCGATGGCGCCCCGCGTGGTGGCGTTGTCCATGTTCACGAGGTCTTTGTAGCGCAGCGTGACGTCGGCCACGGGGCCCGGCCGGTCCGCCACGAGCTCGAGCATCACCACGTGAGTGTCGCCGCCATAGAACACGGGGATTACCGTCTGGATCCCGTCGTCGTCGTCGCCGCGATCGGCCTTGATGCCCAAGACATCGGAGAGCCGGCGGTCCGTGGCAACCTCAGCCGCCTTGACCACCTTCACCTCCTCCTCGAGCAGTGGGCGGCTCCCGAGCACCCGCACGGCGTGCACCCCGGGCGCGAGCTTCACGTTCACGCGGATGAGCCGCGCGACCACTCGGGACAGGAGCTCGAGCTCCGAGTCGACCGCCCCGCCGAGCGCGGCGTCGTCCTCCGCCGCGTGCGCGTTGCCGTGGCCCGCGGCCGCCAGCTCCCAGAGCCCCCCCGGCTCGTCGTCGCCAAAGGCCACCGCGCTCGTGACGATCCCGCCCAGCGTGAGCTCGCTCACGTTGCGCCGGGCATCGGGCAGCTCCGGGAGGTTGTTCGGGTCCGCGAGCACCAGGACCACCTGAGTTCCGGGCGCCGTGGTGCGGTGCTGGGACGCCTCCACGAGTAAACGGCCGGCCACGGCCAGCCCCTCGTCGAGCGACCCCTCGGCGCTGAAGGCGGTTCGCATGGTGTCCGCGCGGGAGGCCAGCTCGGATCGCGCGCTGCGAAGGCCCTGAAGCTGGGCGATGGGCTCGGCCGAGCCCGAGCTCACCACGCCCAGGCGGTCCTGCGGGCCCAGCCGGCCCAGCACGGCCTCCACGAACGCCGAGGCCGCCGACGCCTCCACGGCGCCCCCGTCGACCACGATTACCAGCTCGAGCGGCGGCCGGCGCCAGCCGAAGCGGTCCGAGCCTCGCAGACCCACCTCGAGAAACACCCGGGAGGCGCCGTCGATGGTGGCCCGATCGGTGCGCACCGTGAGGCCGAGCCCGTCGTGCGGCGGCGCGTCCAGCACGGGGGGCGCGAGCGTCAGGCTTCGGTGCGGGGCGCCCACCTGCGTGAGCGCCGCGTCGAGGCGCCGGAGGCTCTCCTGGTACCCGGCGTCGCCGCCGAGGTACGTGTTCTCGAAGTAGAAGGCGTTCGGAAGGAACGTGGTCGGCAGCACGGCGTTCGCCAGCTCGTCCTGCGCCGCCTCCTTGTCGGTGGTCTCGAGGCCGTCCTCTTCGCCGCGCTTGTCGCGCTCGGCCTCCTGCTTGAGTTCCTCCTGCTTGAGCTCCTTCCCGAGCGCGTCCACCGTCAGATCCTGGTCGTCTTGGTCCATCTTCCCGGAGGCGCGATTGTCCTTGCCCGACGCCTTGTGCTTCTGCCGCTCGTCGGCGATCTCGGCGTCCGCTCCCTGCCTCCCTTGTTCGGGGGCCAGTCGGTCACCGACCGGCGCTTCGTACGCCTGGGTGTCGGAGCGCTTCTGGTTCTGGTCGAGTTCGCCGAACTTCCCGTCCGCGGCGAGCTGGGCACGGCGGCCCTCCCCGCCTCGGTCGTTTTCCGCGGGCTTCTCGGCCGCTGTTTCTGTGACGGCAGGAATGTTCACGTCTCCGCGGAGACCGTTGAAGGCGACCTTGGCCGTCTCCTCCATCTCGGGCTCCTCCGCCACGAGCTCCTGGAGGAGCCGCTCGGGTCGATCACTCGGCCCATCGCCCCAGCCCTTTTTCCCGAGCAGCGAGCTATCCAGCATCTTCTCTCGCTCGCGCGCCTTCGTAGCCGGCGGAGGCGGCGCGCCGGCCACGAGCCCCGCGTCGGCCTGGAACCTGAGTGCGTGCTCTCCCGCGCCGGTCACAGCGCCGTTCACCACGACGCTGGGCAGCGTCAGGGTCCCCACCGGCGCGGGTTCGTCCGTCTTGGCCACGTCTCCCGCCGCGACGTAGCCATGGGGATCACGCGTGGTGGTCGGTCCCCGACCGCCGAAGCCATCTTCGGTCGGCGAGCGCAAGGCGAGGTTCGCCTCGCCCTTCCCGCCGTGAGCTGGCATGGACGCCGGCTTCGGCGCGGGAGCCTCCGGGGAAGGTGCCTTGGCCACCGAGCTGCCGGGCGCCTCTTCGCGCGTCCGCGCGCTCGCTGCCACCGCCTGACCCTCCGCGAGCTCGCGCTGCTCAGCCGCAGCAGCCGCGCTTGACGAAGACGTCACGGAGGCTGGGCTGTGCTTCCCCCCGGCCTGTGAGGCGGAGGTGTCCTCCCGACAGCCGAGGATGAGCGCGAGTGCGATGGGGCAGGCGATGGGCAGAAGGCGCATGGGACCTCTCGGTCGAAAGTTGGGGGCGGGGCCGGCCTGAGTGGACCCTCGGCGGTGTCGGCGCTCCCGTCAACGCACCACGGCGCCCTTCGGTCTGAAGGTCGCATTCGTGGCGAGCGGGCCGGCCCCCGTGATACCAAGAGCCATGTCGAACCGCCGAATTCGAGTCACAGTAGCCGGGCGAGACCGCCACGGCATCACGAGCACCCTCATGGGCATCATCGCCGACGCGGGGGCCACGCTCGAAGACGTCGAGGCCGTGGTGGTCCAGGGTCAGGTCACCATCACCCTCCTACTCGGTGTCGACGACGGAACGCCGCGTGGCTCGCCCGTGGTCAAGGAGCTCCTGTTCGGCGCCAAGGAGCTGGGTCTCGAGCTCGAGTTCGCGGTGGTGACCGACGCGGATCTCCCCGTGGTGCCTCCCCGCCAGAGCTTCGCAGTTACCGTGATCGGTGACGCGATCGACGCGCGGCTGATTCAGGAGCTCGCGCTCGCGCTGCATAACCACGACGCGAACATCGAGGTGATCCGGCGGCTCTCGGAGGGGTCCCTCGCGTCCCTCGAGGTGGTGATCTCCCTGGGCGTCAGCGGACAGGACGCGGTCTCCACCCTCCGTCGGGCGCTCATGGACCTGGCTAGCGCTCGCAACGTCGACATCGCTCTCCAGCGCGAGACCCTCACACGGCGCTCCAAGCGCCTGGTCGTGATGGACATGGACTCCACACTCATCACCATCGAGGTCATCGACGAGCTCGCGCGGGCCTACGGGGTCTTCGAGCAGGTCTCCGCGATCACGCAGCAGGCGATGAACGGCCAGCTCAACTACGAAGAGAGCCTCCGCGCCCGCGTGGCGCTTCTGGCCGACATGCCCATGAGCCTCGCGCACGACATCGCGCGCAACCTGCCGGTCACCGAGGGGGCAGAGGAGCTACTGCGCGTGCTCCGAGGCCTCGGCTACAAGACCGCCGTGATCTCCGGCGGCTTCAGCTTCGCGGCCGAGGCCCTGCGGCAGCGGCTGGGTCTGGACTACGCGTTCTCGAACCACCTGGAGGTGCGCGATGGGCGGCTGACGGGTCGGGTGCTGGACCCCATCGTGGGCCCCCAGCGCAAGGCAGACCTCCTCGACGCCCTGGCCCAGCGCGAGGGCATCCCCCTCGAGCAGACGATCGCGATCGGCGACGGCGCCAACGACCTCCTGATGCTCGAGAAGGCCGGCCTCGGGATCGCGTTCCACGCGAAGCCGCGCCTCCGCGAGGCGGCGGACACCAGCTTGTCGTCCGGCGGCCTCGACCGCATCCTCTACCTCCTCGGCTTGCGAGAGCGCGACGTGCGCGACCTGCCCACCGGCTGAGACGAAACGGGTCGGGGTGGCTGTGTCCCCGGCCGTCGAACAGGAACCTCTTCCGCCGGCGAGCGTGCTGCTCCACCCGCCGACTCGGTGGTCACCCCCATGGCAGATCTAGAGCTCTTCACCTGGCGCACCCCCAACGGCTTCAAGGTCTCGATCGCGCTCGAAGAGCTGGACCTGCCGTACCGCGTGACGCCTGTGGACATCGGCGCCGGCGTGCAGAAGCAGCCGTGGTTCCTGGCGATCAACCCGAACGGGCGAATTCCAGCGCTGATCGACCACGCCGCAGACGGCGGCCCGCTCTCCGTGTTCGAGTCGGGCGCGATCCTGATCTACCTCGCCGAGCGCACGGGGCGCCTCATGCCCACAGACGTGCGCGGCCGCACCGAGGTGATCCAGTGGCTCATGTTCCAGATGGGCGGGGTGGGGCCCATGATGGGCCAAGCCAACGTCTTCCATCGTTACGCGCCGGAGCGGATCCCGTACGCCACCGAGCGGTATCAGCGCGAGTCCCGCCGGCTGTTGGAGGTGCTCGACACGCGCCTCTCGACCCAGGAATTCGTGACGCGCGAGTACAGCATCGCCGACATCGCGTTGTTCTCGTGGGCTCGCAGCACCGCCTGGGGCGGCATCTCCATCGACGGCCTACCGCACCTCGAGCGCTGGCTCAACCAGCTGGCGGCGCGCCCCGCCGTTCAACGCGGCTTGCTGGTGCCCACGCCGGAGCCGCTCCCCGAGCCGGACGCAGAGGTGTCTCCCTCACAGAAGTCTCCCTCTCAGAAGATCGTGGACACCGCGCGGCGGATGCTCGCTTGAGCATTCCCTGACGCGCCACGTGCGCGGCGCTGACTCCGCCGCAGCGGCGCACCGGTCGCTCGGCTCGCGCCCCGGCTCCCCGCTCACTCGAACGCCGTCGCGCGCCCTCGTCTCAGGCCAGCGCTGGAGTCTCGCATCGGGTTGCCGCAAACTGCCCTGCTTGGAGGTGCTCGTGCGCCACTGGATCATCGTTCTCGTCGTGCTGGGTGCCTGCGGCGAAGCCGTCGAGGGCGCCGAAGCCGTCCCGGATGCGGCCACGGGCGGCGCCGACGTGGCCCCGGTGGACGTCGTCAGCACCGACCTCGGGCCCACCCCGGGAGCCGGGGCCACGCTGTGCGACGGCGTCACCTGCGCGCCCCTCGACGCCTGCCACGTGGCCGGCGTCTGCGACCCCACCACCGGTGAATGCACGAACCCCACTCTCCCCGACGGCAGCCCCTGCTCCGATGGGGACGAGTGCACTCGCGTGGACCGCTGCTCGGCCGGCGTGTGTGCGGGCTCGGAGCCCGTGGTGTGTCCACCCTCCGGGCCATGCGTCGTGGTGGGCGAGTGCGTCCCGGCCACCGGTATCTGCGCCACCACGCCCAAGGACGGCGACTGCGACGACGGTAACGCGTGCACCGCCACCGATCGGTGCCTCGGTGGATTCTGCGTGGGCGACGACGCCAAGGTCTGCCCGCCCGCGAACGCTTGCGAGCTCCCGGGGGTTTGCAACCCGGTGACCGGTGAGTGCTCCGTCAACCTCCAGGACGACGGCAGCGCTTGCGACGACGGCGACGCCTGCACGCAGACCGATGTGTGCGTCGATGGCTCCTGCGTGGGGAAGAACCCGGTCGACTGCCTGGAGCCGAACCCTTGCCTTCGCCCGGGCGTCTGTATCCCCGAGACGGGCCTCTGCTCCGGCTCTACGCTCAATGACGCTGCGATCTGCGACGACCAGAACCCCTGCACCCTCGGTGATGCGTGCGTCGGTGGCGCGTGCGTCGGCACCGTGCTGGTCGAGTGCCCGTCGGCCGGCCCGTGTTTCCTACCCGCCGCTTGCGATCTGCTCACCGGCGCCTGCGCCGAGCCCCTGCCGGCCGATGGCGCACCTTGCGACGATGGCGATGCCTGCACCACCACGGACCTCTGCGACACCGGCGAGTGCGTAGGCGCGGAGCCTCTGGAGTGCGTGGCGATCGACGCGTGTCACTCTCCTGGGATCTGCGATCCCGACTCGGGGGCCTGCACCACTCCGGTGGCGCCCGACGGGACCGACTGTGACGACGGCCAAGCTTGCACGCTGGGTGACCGGTGCCTCGCAGGGGCATGCACGCCCGAGGCGCCGGTGCTGTGCGGCGCGCCTTCCCCCTGCCACTCCGTCGGGCAGTGTGATCCGGCCACGGGCGCGTGCGTCGAGCCGGCGGCGGCCAACGGGACCGACTGTGACGACGACAACCCCTGCACGGTCGGCGAGAGCTGCCAGTCCGGCGCGTGCCTCGGCGGCGCGCCCGTGGTCTGCGCGGCCTCGGACGCCTGCCACCTCCCTGGGACGTGCGACCCGCTCACCGGAGCGTGCGACAGCCCGCCGCGACCCGACGGCGCCTCCTGCTCCGACGGCAACGCGTGCACCAACGTGGACGTGTGCCTAGCCGGAGTCTGCACTTCGGGCGCCCCGGTGGCGTGTGCGCCGGCTGGCCCCTGCCGCTCTGCCGGGGTCTGCAACCCCGTCTCCGGTGCCTGTTTCGCGGTAGACCTCCCCGACGGGACCCCCTGCGGCGACGGGGACGCGTGCACCACCGGAGACTCGTGCGCGTCTGGCGCCTGCGTCGGCGGCGTGCCCGTGGTCTGCGCCGCCCCAGGCCCCTGCGAGCGGACGGGGCAGTGCGACCCGGCGACCGGAGCGTGCGACTACTCTGCGTTCGATGACGGCGTCACGTGCGACGATGGGAACGCGTGCACGGCGGGGGACAAGTGCACCGCGGGCGACTGCGTGGGCGCCGCCAAGGCCTGCTCGGCGCTGGACGCCTGCCATGTCCCAGGGCTCTGCAATCCGGCCAACGGTGCGTGTTCGAACCCCTTGGCGCCCACAGGCACGCCCTGCGACGACGGCGACGACTGCACCACGGTGGATGTGTGCTTGTCCGGCAGCTGCGTCGGCTCTGGGTGCGTCGGCTCGGTGCTCTTCGAGGAGCCCTTCGACTCCTCGTGTTCAGGCGGCTGCCCCGCCGACGGCTTCGTGGGCAAGAGCACGGTCTGGACCGTCGTGGCCATTGGGACCAACGGCTTCTGTCCCAACGACTTCTTCGTCTCGAGCGCTGAGGCCGGTGGCGACGAAGGGGACTGCGGCTCCTCCGGAGACGACGCGTCGCTCCACGTGGCCAACCAGGCGTGTTCACCGACGGCGCCGTTCTTCTGCCCGGGGGGCGACTGCGGCGCCGCCTACGACGCAGGGTGCGACAGCCTCTCCTGCGCGTTCGGCCTCTGCTCGTGCTCCACCCCAGGTGGCGGTGTCGTCTCCTCGCGCACCGCGCGCTCCGGTCCCATCGACGCTACGGGGTGGTCCAACCTGGTGGTGACCTTCAACTACATCGAAGGAGGGCAGGGCGTCAGCGACGACGCGTCCTTCGAGTGGTTCGATGGCGCCTTGTGGAACGGCGTGGTGTTGCCGAAGACCCAAAAGTGCGGCGGCCAGGGGCAGTGGACGAAGTTCACGGTCACGCTCCCGGCGGCCGCCAACGACAACCCCTCGCTGCGCATCGGCTTTCGGTGGGTGAACAATGGCGACGGCATGGGGGCTGACCCCTCGTTCGCCGTGGACGACATCATCATCGACGGGCAGTGAGCCGCCCGAGCGCTCTTCGCGACAGCCGTCGCCCGCCAGTGGTACCGTCGCGCCCGTCCCAGAGGAGGGCCCATGTCCGTCACTATCGACCAGATCCTGCAGTTCGCCGTGAAGCAGAGGGTTTCGGACGTCCACCTGAAGGTGGGCCGCCCGGCGACGTACCGGAAGGACGGCAAGCTGGTGCCGCACAAGGGCACCATGGAGCTGCAGCCTATCCACATCAAAGAGTGGGTAGAGCAGATGGCCGGCGAGAAGCACCGGAAGCAGCTCACCGAGCGGGGTGAGGTCGACTTCAGCTATCAGATACAAGGGGTTGCGAGGTTCCGCGTCAACGCGTTCTTCCAGCGCGAGCTGGCCGGCATGGTCCTCCGCATCATCCCCACCACGGTCCTGCCGCTGTCGCAGCTGAACCTGCCCAAGGTCGTGAATAAGTTCGTCGAGCTGAAGCGCGGCCTCGTGCTGGTCACGGGCGCCACGGGCAGCGGCAAGTCCACCACGCTGGCCGGGATCATCAATGAGATCAACGAGACGCGCTCGGACCACATCCTCACGATCGAGGA
>SXOO01000126.1 GCA_005776725.1 Pseudomonadota bacterium
ACGACGTCGCGACGCGCCTCGTGGGGCGCGACGACGAGTCGGAGAGCGCGATCGCCGACGAGACGACGGACGCGGTGCGCGTGATGAGCGTTCACGCCTCCAAGGGCCTCGAGTTCGACGGGGTCTTCGTACCGCGCCTCGACTGGACGCGGGGCGGAGCCCCCAGCGGGACCTTCGCCCAGGAGACTGACGCCGGGTGGGTGGTGAGGCTCTCCGGGCGGCGCGTGGCCGCGACCTTCGGGCTCGGCGCCCTCGAGGCCCAACGCGCGCGCGTGGAGGCGGCGGAGGCCGTTCGGCTCTTCTACGTGGCGTGTACGCGCGCCAAGGAGCAGCTGATCTTCGCCGGTCAGCTGCACAAGGACGCGGCGTTCTGCGACTTCGTCCGGCGCGGGTTCCCCGAGGCCGAGGTGGCCTCCGCCAGCCAGGTCTTCGGGGGCGAGGCGGATCCGCTAGAGCAAGAGCCGTTGGACGTGGAGCCCTTCCTCGCGCCGGTATTGGAGGCCGAGCGCCGGGTGGCCGCGTTGGCGTCGCGGATCTCGGCTCACCGGGCGATCCGGAGCGCCACGAGCGAGGCGCGCGACGCCGAGCCCAAGGAGTTGACGCTCTTCGAGGTTTCTCCCCCCTCAACCGAAGGCGGCACGGCCCTGGGTGTCGAGGTCCACGAGCTGCTCGACGGGTGGGAGGGCTGCGACATCGACACCCGCGGCGCCAGCCCCGCAGCTGCAGCGCTGGTGAAGGGCCTCGTGGCGTCGCCGTTGGCCGAGCGGGTGCGCTCTGCCCGGCAGCGCTTCTCGGAGCTGCCGTTCCTGCGGTCGGCTGGAGACGCCGCGGAGGTTGGGGCCATCGACCTCCTGTTGGAGACCGACAACGGCTGGCTCATCGTGGACTACAAGACCAATCGGGTCTCGAGCCTCGCCTCAGCGCGCGCTGTGGCCGAGGGCTACCGCGGGCAGGCCGAGCTCTACCGGCGGGCGGTGTCGGAGGCCCTGGGGGTCCCGGTGGCAGTGGAGCTCTGGTTCCTCCGCGGTCTCCACGCCGTGGTCATCGCGCCGACGTAGTCGTGGCGCGGCTTGACCGCGTCTCGTTCAACGCCCATCGTCATGGGATACTCCGAGGAGCCTGCATGCTCACTACCGCAACACCCGCTGTCGCGAAGAAAGACAACACGCCCAGCCCCGCCCCCGCGCGGAAGGCGGCCTTGCCTGCCGGATATGCGGCAGGCAAGGCCGCCACCCAGCCGCAGTCGAGTGCCAAGAGCGCCACCTCCTCAGACCCTTACACCGTGGTGGGGTCGGACGACCACTTCGAGATCACGCCCAAGAAGCCCAACGGAAAGACGCTGTATTTCTTTTTCGGATACAAGAACACCGAGAAGGACATCGGCATGCGGGCCTCGGAGACATCCGCCGTGGAGGACAGCGTCTACGGGGCCGCCCGGCGCGGCTTCAAGGTGGTCTACGACAAGGGCGGCACGAAGGCGGAGTTTCTGGCGGCGGTCTACGATCCCGACTGCTTCGGCATCTACTGGAGCGGCCACGGGTACATGAACGGCGGCATCCAGGCCTCGGATAGCGCGTCGATCGGTCCGGCAGACATCGCGACGCCTTCGGTGTCGAAGAACCTCCAGTACCTCATCCTCGCCGCGTGCGGCACGGGCGTGGACCAGGCGGGCTGGCAGAAGGCCCTCGGCCCCAAGGTCCAGTTTCAGGGGTGGGTCCCCACCACCACCGCCAGCGAGGCCAACGACTTTCAGACCGAGGCGTTCCTCGGCGACTCGGCGTCCAGCCACAACGGCACCAACCCCGACAAAGAGATGCGCCACTACGTCGCCGACGCCGAGGCTGCCAAGAAGCAGTGATGCGCGCGTTGGTCACCGCGGTCGCGCTCTTGGGCGTGGCCTGCAGGTCGCAGTCGGCTGAACCCCCACGGAGCCCAACTTTGCCGTCCATCGTCCTTCCCCTGGAGCTCCGGGCGGTCGCCAGCCTCGCGGTCGGTCCCGACGGCGTGGTGTGGATCGTTGGCATGGACGGGTCGCTCCGACAGGTCACCGGTAGCACGGTCGAGAAGGTCGTCGTGCCCCAGGCCTCTCGGGTCGCCAGCGTCGCGGTGTCCTCCGAGGGGCCCTACGTGGTCTACGACGACGCGGGCGGCGTCTCTCACCTGGCGCGACTCACCCCGCAGCCAACACTGTTACCCACGCCGGTGGAGCCTCGGGCGGTCGCGTCTGGCGCGTCAGTCGCGGGCGTCTGGTTTACCTCCGTCGACACCAGCCTCCGTGGGCCCAGCGGCGCACCGGAGACGGGGCGCTACAACGCCGTCGCCGTGAGCCCATCCGGACGTTACGTGGCGGCGCGAGGCACTCCAGACGACGTCCTCCAGGTTCGAGCCACTGCGCTCAACGGCGGCCCCGCGGGCTGGGTGTCCCGGGGAGTGCTGCGGGGGATGCTGCTGGGCGTGGACGATCGGGGTCACGCCTTCGCGCTCGAGCTCGAGCCTGCGGAGCCTCGGGCGATGCCGAAGGGCGTCGTGTTCCAGCTCGACGCGGCCGGAAAGCGCACCGAGCTGCGCCGCGGTGCGTTTGTCGCTGGCGCGGTCGGGCCCAAGGGCCTGGTCCTCGTGGAGCAGACGTCCTCGGGCTTCACCATCGTCCGGGAGTGAACGGGTCGCGGTGAACGCGATCTCTGCTCGAGGGCTCACCAAGACCTACCGGTCTCCCCGCAAGGCGCAGGGGCTGCTGGCTTCTCTGCGCAGCCTCTGGCACCGCGAGCACACCGTGATCACCGCGGTGTCCGAGCTGGACCTCGAGCTGGCGCCGGGCGAGACCGTGGGCTTCCTGGGGCCGAACGGCGCCGGCAAGACCACCACACTGAAGATGTTGGCGGGCCTCATCGAGCCGACCGCCGGCACTGTTCGGGTGCTCGGGTACGACTCCACGCAGCGTCCTCCGGAGCTCCTGCGGCGCCTCACGCTCGTGATGGGGAACAAGCAGCAGCTCCTCTGGGACCTGCCGCCTTCCGAGACGTTCGAGCTCAACCGCGCGCTCTACGACGTGGACCGTGCACGCTTCGCCCGCATTCGTGACGAGCTGGTCGACCTCTTGGCCCTCGGCTCGGTCATCGATCGCCCGGCGCGAAACCTGTCTCTCGGCGAGCGCATGAAGTGCGAGCTGGCCGCGGGCCTCATCCACGAGCCGGAGGTGCTCTTCCTCGACGAGCCGACCATCGGGCTCGACGTGTCGATGCAGGTGGCCGTGCGCCAGTTCATCGCCGACTGGTCCAGGCGCCACGGCGCTACGGTGTTGCTCACCAGCCACTACATGGACGACATCGCGGCGCTGTGCTCGCGCGTCGTGGTGATCGACGGCGGCCGGCTGCGGTACGACGGGGCCCTCACGGCGCTCGCTGAGCGGTATGCGCCGGAGCGCGCCGTGCGCATCCGCCTCGCCAGGCCGCCCGTGGAGCCCGTCGGACCGCTGGCGGTGGTGGGTCAGGAGCTTGTGGGACAGGTTCCGGCGGCCGCCGTCCCGGAGCTGCTCGCGCGCGTCATGGCCACCGGCGAGGTGCTGGAGGTGAGCGTGGAGCCCCAGCCGCTCGAGGACGCGCTCCGTCGCCTCTTCGGCGGCGCGGCGTAGCGGGAGATCTGTGCTCCGCGCCCTCCGTGCTTATCCGGCGCTGCTTCGCATCGGCTTCGCCGCGGTCGTGGCGTATCGCGCCGAGCTGGTGGTCTGGATCCTCACCGCGTCCATGCCGCTGATCATGCTCGGGGTCTTCGATCGGGTCGCCGACGCCGGGCCGGTCGCGGGCCTAGACCACGCCGGGGTCGCGGGCTACTTCGTGGCGGTGTTGATCGTGCGGCAGCTGGCCAGCACCTGGCTGGTCTGGGAGCTGAACCAACAGATCCGCACGGGGGCGCTGTCCGCGGCGCTGCTCCGCCCGCTGCACCCGCTGGTCTGGCACTCCGCGGAGACCCTCGCCACCGTCCCACTGCGCGTGGTGGTGCTGGCGCCGCTCCTCTTGCCCATCTGGCTCTGGCGCCCAGAGCTTCAGCTGGCCCTCGACCCGGCGAGCCTCCTCGTGTTCACCGCCTCCGTCGTGCTGGCGTGGGGGGTGAACTTCGCAGTTCACACCGCCTTCGCCAGCCTCGCGTTCTGGCTGGGACAGTCGATGGGCCTGTTCCAGGTCTGGTTCGGCGTGTGGGTGCTCTTCTCCGGCTACGCCATCCCCCTGGGCGCGATGCCCGAGTGGGCTCAGCTGTTCGCGGAGTGGGCTCCGTTCCGCGCGATCATCGGGATCCCCGCGGACGTGCTCTCTGGGCGGGTGACTCTAGCGCACGCGCCGCAGCTCCTCGCGGTCCAGGCGCTCTGGCTGTGCGCTTTCGCGGCGCTCGGCGGGGCCCTGTGGCGACGCGGTGTCCGCCGCTACGAGGGGCAGGGCGCATGAGCGATGCCCGACGCGTGCGGCCGATCCTCAGGGCTCTCGGCGCGTCCTGGCGGGCGGCGTGGATGACGGCCCTCGCGTATCGCGCCAACTTCCTGGCGGACGCGGTGGTCACACTCTTCGCCGCCGGCGCCACCGTCCTCCCGGTGCTGTTCGTCTTCCATGGTCAGGAAACCATCGCGGGCTGGACGGCGTCCGAAGCGTTGCTGGTCACCGGGGCGTTCGTAGTGCTCCAAGGGCTCGTGGAGGCCGCTGTGGAGCCCAACCTGCGAGGCCTGGTCGACGACATCCGGTTCGGAACGCTGGACTACGTTCTGCTCCGGCCGGTGGACCCGCAGCTGCTCGTGAGCTTCCGGCGGCTCGTGCCTCAGCGCCTCGTCTACTCCGTGGGGGGCTTCGTCATCCTCGGCGTGGCGGCCTCGCGGCTCCCTGAGCCCCCGGGGCTCTGGGCGATCAGCGCGGCGCTGACGCTCCTGGGGGTGGGTGCGGCGGTCATGTACGCGCTTTGGCTGCTGGTGGTGTCCACGGCGTTCTGGTTCGTACGGGTCGACAACCTCAGCTACCTCCTCACCTCGGCGATGGACGCCGCGCGATGGCCCATCGACGTCTTCCGCCCGGTGTTTCGGGTGCTGTTCAGCGTGGTCGTCCCGCTGGGCCTCATGACCACCACGCCCGCGCTGGCGCTGCGTGGGGTGCTGGAGCCGACCTCGGCGCTGTCAGGTCTTGGCGTGGCAGTGGTGTTTTGCGCCGTGTCTCGCGCCGTGTGGGTGCGAGCGCTGCGGCATTACAGCTCGGCCTCGAGCTGAGGCCGACCGGGCGGGATCCTCAGGCTATCCCTGGATGCCCAGCGCCGCGAGCACCTCGGGGGCTTCGGGGTCGACCGTTGGCGAGAAGCGGGCGAGCACCTGCCCAGCCGGGCCGACCACGAACTTCTCGAAGTTCCAGGCGATGTCCTTGCCGCCGCCGGCCGGGCTGCCGATCAAGGCGCGATAGAGGGGGCTGCGGTTCGCGCCGTTCACGTCCTGCTTCTCGAGGAGCGGGAAGTCCACGCCGTAGGTCGTGGAGCAGAACGCCTGGATCTCGTGGGCGTTGCCGGGCTCCTGCCCCGCGAACTGGTTGCAGGGCACGCCGAGCACCTCGACGCCGCGGTCGGCATACGCCGCGCGCAGGCGGACGAGCTTCGCGTACTGCGGCGTGAGCCCGCAGCGGCTCGCGACGTTCACCACCAGCACGGACTTGCCCTCGAGGGCGGCGTGGGGCAGCGGGGTTCCGGCGAGGGACGTGAGGTTTTCGAACATGAGAGGCCGCTTCCTTGTGAGGTGACGCCTCGTCCAGAACCGCGCCAAGCGAGGTGCTGCGAGCCCCTCATACCCGGCGTGGACGCTGGCGCCGCGCGTGGCGACGGGTACTAGCAGGATCTTGCGGCGACCGCCACGGATCCATAGTCTACGCCGTCGTTTCGATCCGTGGGACCAGGTGCCCCGTACTGAGACACTGCTGGGGTGATCCCCGGCAGATGACGGCCCCTGTGGTGGACTCGATTCAAGCCACTGCAGGAGGCCAAGGCGCTGCGTTCGAGCAATGCTCTCCTGCGTGGGGGAAGCGGTTCGTTCGCAGCCGGTCTGGCAGGGTGCCCGGCCGTGGTCTCGAGCAACCGCAAGACTCAAAATTACGAACGAGGACATCACATGCGACTTCAGTGGGCTTTGGGCGGAATCGCCGTTCTTTTCAGCGCGACCGCCATGGCGGCCGACCACCTCGACTCGCCGGCAACCCAGTCGGAGCCGGCCGGCGACATCAACGACCTCTACGCGTGGATGACCCCGGACGCGTCGAAGCTCAACCTCGCCATGACCGTCTTCCCGTTCGCGGGCGGCGATGCGGCGTTCTCGGACGCGCTCGCCTACGTGTTCCACGTGGGCAGCACCAGCGCGTACGGCTCCCCCACCACGAAGGTGGACGTCATCTGCCACTTCTACAACCCCAGCGGGACGGGCGTGGAGTGCTGGGTGGGCGGTGAGTACGTCGCCGGCGACCCCAGCTCCGAGGCCGGCCTCGTGAGCGCGAGCGGCAAGGTCAAGGTGTTCGCTGGGCTTCGGAACGACCCGTTCTTCTTCGAGCTCAACGGCTTCAAGGCCGCCGTCGGCGCCGTCATCGATGCCGCGCCGGCCCTCAGCTTCGATGAGTTCGGCTGTCCCGCCGTGGACGCGGCGACGTCCAGCGCCCTCATCGGGCTCCTCACCAGCGGCGGCGACGGGATTACCCCGGCGTCGGACACGTTCGCCAAGGCGAATGTGCTCGCCCTCGTCGTTCAGGTCGACAAGACGCTCGTGACCCCCGGTGGTCCGCTCGTCGCGACCTGGGCCGGCACCTACGCGATCGGCGAGTAAGCGCGCCATGAGGCTACACACACTCGCTCTCTCACTGGTGACGGCGTTCACCTTCGGCTGCGCCGAGGAGACCACGTCCACCACTACCACGGACGGCACGGACGCCACCGACGGCTCTGACGGGTCAGACGTGGCTGACGGCACGGACGGCACGGACGCTGCGGATGGCTCGGACGTGACGGACGCCGCCGACGTGACGGACGGCTCGGACGTGACGGACGCCGCTGACGTGACGGACGGCTCGGATGTGACGGACGCCGCTGACGTGACGGACGGCTCGGACGTGACGGACGCCGCTGACGTGACGGACGCCGCCGACGTGACGGACGGCTCGGACGTGACGGACGGCTCGGACGTGACGGACGCCGCTGACGTGACGGACGGCTCGGACGTGACGGACGGCTCGGACGTGACGGACGGCTCGGACGTGACGGACGGCTCGGACGTGACGGACGGCTCGGACGTGACGGACG
>SXOO01000127.1 GCA_005776725.1 Pseudomonadota bacterium
CTATCCGACGGCGATCGGGTGGGAGCCGACGGACGAGGCCTCCGAGCGCCATCGCCAGCGCGACGCGTGGGTTCTGGTCCAGCGGGGGCACGCTGTCGCCAACGGGCTCCCCGTGGTCAGCGTCAATCGGGTGGGTGACGAGCCGGACCCCTCTGGAGTCCTCCGGCCCACCCACTTCTGGGGAAACAGCTTCGTCACAGGCCCGCAGGGCGAGCTGCTCGTTACGGCAGGTGAAGCCGCGGAGGTCGTGGTAGTGGAGGTGGACCTCCAGCGCTCCGAGCAGGTTCGCCGCATCTGGCCCTTCCTGCGCGACCGGCGGATCGACGCGTACGGAGACCTCACCCGGCGGTACCGAGACCGGTGAGCTCCGCCCTTTGGACCCGCGCTCTGGGCCGGGTGCGGTCGAGGGGTCTGACCCGAACTCCATGCTTTACATGCCCTGCCGCCGAGCGCAGACTCGACGCCGGTGGTGCCGATTGGCGGCCGGGGCCTGGGCTCGGCCGGTTGCGATAGGGTGGGCGAAGCGGCTGAGGTCAGGCCGCAGCTCGGCTCGGTCTCGGCGTCTTTGCCGAAGGAAGTGGCGTATGCGTTCGACGTTCGGGTCCGCTTGGATCATCGCGACCGGCATTCTGGCGGTCGCGTGCGGTGAAGACACTCCTAACTCGTCGCCCTCCCTGAACGTGGAGGGCGATGGTGTCGCTACCGGCACAGACAGCGGCGACACGTCAAGCACGCCAGGGGCCGGCGCCGACACGGTGTCGCAAGACACGCCCAGCGAAGACACCTCTGCTACTGACGGGAGCGACGCCAGCGACGGGAGCGACGCGAGCGACGGCCTCGAACCCGACACCAACGTCGTGGGGCCCGAGTGCTCCACAGACGACGACTGCGCCGACAAGGACGACGGCGATCTCTGCAACGGCCGCCTGCGCTGCGCCGCGGGGGTCTGCGAGCCGCACCCGGGCTCGCTCATCACGTGTCCCGCGGGGACGTCGTGCCTCCAGTACGTCTGCGATCCCGCCAGCGGCGCCTGCTCGCCCACCGTTCTGCCGGAGGGCTGCGACGACGCCGATCCCTGCACGCTCGACGTTTGTGATGCCACGGGCAACTGCGTCCACCCAGCGGCCGCCGGCGCGGCGTGTGACGACGCGGACGCGTGCACCACGGACGACGTCTGCAACGCCTCGGCGGCGTGTGTCGGGACGTTGGCGGGCTGCGACGACGGCAACCCGTGCACCTCGGACGCTTGCGTCGCGGGCGAGTGCGTGGGAAGCCCGGCAGACGGCCCGTGCGACGATGGCACCGCGTGCACCACCTCCGACAGCTGTGTCGGCGGCGAGTGCGTCGGTACCGGCGACGCCTGCGAGTGCGCGGTCGACGTCGACTGCGCGGGCTTCGAGGACGGAAACGCCTGCAACGGCACGCTCACCTGCGACGCGGGCTTCTGCGTGCTCGCCGTCGGCACGGTCGTCACGTGCGAGTCCGCCAGCTCGGAGTGCCGTCAGGCGTACTGCGACCCGGCCTCGGGGGCCTGCCTCGAGGAGTTCCTGGCCGACGGGACGCCCTGCACCGACGGGGACCTCTGCACCACAGGCGACGCCTGCGCGGCAGGGACCTGCGCCAGCGCTCCGACCAACTGCGACGATGGCCTCCCCTGCACCGACGATTCGTGCACGCCGAGCCTCGGCTGCGACCACACGAACAACACCGCCCAGTGTGACGACGGCAACGACTGCACCGCGGGAGATGTGTGTGCGGACGGTGCCTGCGCCTCCGGCGCGAGCGTCTGCTCCTGCGAGACCGACGCGGACTGCGCGCTCTTCGACGACGGAGACCTCTGCACGGGCGTGTTGGTGTGCGCGCTCGGCGGCTGCATCCTCGCTCCGGGCAGCACGGTGGTGTGCGATGCGTCGCAGGACGGCCCCTGCGCCCGGAACCTCTGCAACTCCGCGGACGGGCAGTGCGCCATGGTCCCCGAGGCCGAGGGTGCTCCCTGCGGCGATCTGCCCTGTACCACGGGGCGGTCATGCTCCGCCGGCGCCTGCGGCGGCGGTATCGCCAAGCCCTGTGACGATGGCGACGTCTGCACAGACGATAGCTGTGACCCTGCGGCCGGCTGTGTCAGCGCTCCGGCGACGGACGGCGGCGACTGTAGCGACGGCAACGCCTGCACGGCGGGCGACACGTGCATCGACGGCAAGTGCGGTGGGAAGTCCGTCTGCGACTGCTCGGCCGACGCGGACTGCCTCCCTTTCGAGGACGGCGACGCCTGTAATGGTCGCCTCGTGTGCCTCAACAACAGCTGCGTGCTCGACCCCACCACCGTCGTGGCGTGTCCCCCCTCCGACGCCCCCTGCCTCGCGAACCTCTGTTCGCCGGCGACGGGCGGATGCGCGCCGAGCCCGGTCTCGGTGGGCACCGCCTGCAGCGACGGCTCCCTCTGTACCAGCGGCGACGCCTGTGACGACGTCGGAGCCTGCAAGGGAGCCACGGTCACGTGCAACGACAACAACCCGTGCACGAACGACGGCTGCGCCAGCGGTACCGGGTGCCTCCACGAGGAGCGCACGGGCGCCTGCGATGACGGCAACGTCTGCACCGAGGGCGACGCCTGCCTGAACGGCAAGTGCGCGTCCGGCGCCGACACCTGCGGTGAGTGCACCTCGGATGCCGACTGCGCCGCAAAGGACGACGGGGATATCTGCAACGGCGCGCTCACCTGCCAGGCCGGTGCGTGCCTCGTGGATCCGGTCTCTGTGCCCACGTGCCCAGGTCCCACGGCCTGCTCCACCTACACGTGCGTGCCGGCCACTGGCGCCTGTCAGCAGAACTTCGCGGCGGTCGGAACGGCCTGCGACGACTCGAGCAAGTGCACCGCCACAGACGCCTGCACGGAGCAGGGGCAGTGCGCCGGTAGCCCGGTCTCGTGCGACGATGGCCAGGTCTGCACGTCGGACACGTGCGACCCGCTGAGCGGCTGCGCCAACACACCGGCGGCCGGATCGTGCGACGACGGGAACGCCTGCACAGCCCAGGACACCTGTGACAACGGGAAGTGCGCGGCTGGCGCCAACACCTGCGAGTGCTTGGCAGACGCCGACTGCGCTGCGAAGGAGGACGGGGACGCCTGCAACGGCACGCTCATCTGCGCGCAGAACAAGTGCGTGGTCGATCCGTTGACGGTGGTGGTGTGCGCCCAGCCGCAGACGCAGTGCGCCATCGCCGCTTGCGCCCCAGCCACGGGGCTCTGCTCGAACGGCCCGGCGGGCAACGGGGCGAGCTGCGATGACTCGAACCTCTGCACCTCCGGCGACACCTGCCAGGGTGGGCAGTGCGTTGGCTCGCAGACCGTCTGCAACGACACCGACCCGTGCACCACTGACAGCTGCAACCCGAACACCGGGTGTACCGCGACGCCAGCGAGCGGCATCGCCTGTGAGGACGGCAACACGTGTACCACGGGCGACTCATGCCTGAACGGGCAGTGCGCACCGGGCCCGAAGGCGCCCGGCTGTTGCACCAGCGCAGGGGACTGCGGCGACAACAACCCCTGCACGCTCGACCGCTGCCCGCCCACGCAGCAATGCGCTTACTCCGCCATCCCGAACTGCGTGCCCTGCCCGGCGAACGGACAGTGCAACGACAACAACGCCTGCACGCAGGACGCCTGCACCCAGGGCGTCTGCACCGCCACCTCGATCGCCGGCTGCGTGGCCTGCACCGGGAGCCAGCAGTGCAGCGACGGAAGCCTGTGCACCACGGACACCTGTTCCCAAGGGAAGTGCGTCAATACGCCCTCCGCGGGTTGCGTCCTCTGCACGGGTCCGCAGGGCTGCGACGACAACGACGCGTGCACCACGGACAGCTGCCTCGCGAGCGGCGTGTGCGCATTCACGAACCTGCCGTTCTGCGACTCGTGCGAGACCGCGGCCGACTGTAACGACGACGATGCCTGCACGACCGACTCCTGCAGCACCGCCGGCACCTGTGTGAATACCGTCAACCCGCAGTGCGGCTGCGACAACGCGTTCGAGTGCATCGACCTCGACCCGTGTACATCGGACGAGTGCACGTTCGGGGGCGTGTGCGCGAACAACCCTGTCGCGGGTTGCACCCAGTGCTCCGACAACGCGGCGTGCGCCGACACTGACGACTGCACCAACGACGTCTGCGTCCTCGGCAAGTGCCAGAACACCGCCAACCCCAACTGCACGGCCTGCTCGACTGACAGCCAGTGCGTGGACGCGAACCCCTGCACGACGGACGTCTGCGCCTCGGGGACATGCACCCACACGTCGGTCGTGGGTTGCAAGGCGTGCGTTACGAACGGGGACTGCAGCGACCAGAACGCCTGCACCTCGGACGCCTGCGACGCGACGTTCTTCGTCTGCACCAACGTGGCGATCGGCGGGTGTACTCCGTGCACGGGCAATCAGCAGTGTAACGATCAGAACGCGTGCACTCAGGACCAGTGCCAGAACGGCCGCTGCACCTGGGCAACCTCGGGCTGCTCGTGCTTCAACGGCGGCACGTGCGACGACAAGAAGCCCTGCACCCAAGACACCTGCGGCCCCAACGGCCAGTGCGTCTTCACGGCTATCCAGGGATGCACGGCCTGCACCAGCGCCGACCAGTGCAACGACCAGGTCGCGTGCACCTTCAACCAGTGCAACCTGATCACAGGGGTCTGCGCGAACCCCGCGATTCAAGGGTGCATCCCGTGTACGGGAGCGGCTCAGTGCAACGACCAGAACACGTGCACCACCGATAGCTGCGATGGCGGGCGGTGCGTCCATGGCCGTGTGCCGGGCTGCGGCGCTTGCACCACCAACGGTCAGTGCACCGACAACAGCGACTGCACGCTCGACGTGTGCGTCCTCGGGACGTGCTTGCACGTTCCGGAGCCGGGCTGCAACTAGGGAGAGCTCACCCCACGAGCCTCGCCGCGACGCGCCTCAGGGTCAGCGGCGCACAGCCCTCAGCTTTGTTGTCCACGATGAGGATCGCCTCGCCGGTGGAGCCGGACAGCACGGCCGCCACCTCCTCCACGAGCGCGGGGGCCTCCGCCTGTAGGCGATCGTAGGGGTCGTACAGGGCCTCCGCCTCGTCGTGCGCCACGGGCCCGCTCCGGAGCCAGCGGACGAGGACTGGCATGTCACCGAGGGCGCTGCGTTGCTCCGCGGGCCCTGGCATCTCGGGCAACACGTTGATGCAGTGGATCGCGCTACGCCGCGCCAACACCTCGCAATAAGCCGGCGTGAACAACGCTGCGTCGCGCAGCTCCACTGCGATCCGACAGCCCTCGAGGGGCGCCAGGAATGCGTCGAGCCGTTCGGCGAAGCGCTCTGGACTGCCTGCACCGCGGCCCATGGGCGAGAACTGGACCAGGTGAACGGCCCTGTCCCCCAGGGCCGCTTGGGCGGGCCCGATCGAGCCAGACAGCGCCAGGGGGCCGTCGAGGAAGGCGGGGTTCTTCGAGCGCGGGACTCGCCCCCAGGGCTGCGTGAAGTCGCGCAGCACCTTGACCACTAAGCGCGCGTCTGGCCGCGCCGCCAAGACCTGGTCGCGATACGCCGCGTACTCCTGCTCGGGCACCGGAGCGTAGTACGAGCGGTCGATCCCCACCGCGCTCAGCAGCGGGTGGCTCGCGTACGCGGTGAGCCCGTGTCGGGAGAAGCGGGAGACCGTCCCGCGCTCGCCGTACACGAGCCCATACCAGCCCGGGAAGCTCCACGAGCTGGTCCCGAAAAAGAACCGGGCGGGCAGGGCGGCGCCGAGGCGCACGTCGTCCGGGTGGGGGGAAGCGGGCACCACGGGCGGCGGGGCCGGCTCCGGGAACAGGCTCGGCTGAGCGGGTTTTGCCATTCAGGCAGCGTGCACCGGCAGCTTGCGCAGGTGCAAGCGTTGCAGCCCGCGGCGCACCCCAGTAGCGTAGCTCGGCATGAAGCGCCTACTCGTTCTGTCGGTCCTACTCGCCTGCGAAACGAACAAGACCGTCTGCAAGACGCCGGAGGGCGAGCCGGTCCCCTGCTCCGGCGCGGACAGCAGCGCGAGCGACGGCACCGACGGGACCGGTGACGGCACCACGCCCAGCGACGGCTCGGACGGCACCGACAATAGCCCGGACGGCGGTGCCGACGGGAGCGACGGGACCAACGGCGGCGACGGGACCAACGGCACCGACAATAGCCCGGACGGCGGCTCGGACGGGGCCACCGGCCCCAGCTGCGAGGGGTTTTGCGGCGACTGGATGGGCGAAGGCGCTGCCTGCCACTGCGACGAGCTCTGCGGCAGCACGGGCGACTGCTGCTTCGACTACGAGACGCTCTGCGCGGTGGAGACCGATGGCACTGACGATGGCACCAGCGACGGCACTGTGGTGCCCGAGTACGTGTTCCCGGATCCCTTCGACTCCGCAAAGCTCAGCCGCAAGGACTGTCGCGGGATCGCTTCCAGCGACTCCTCGGAGTGCGACACCGATGACTGCCGCGGGATTGCCAAGTGGTCGAAGAGCGACTGCGACTCGGACGACTGCAAGGGGATCGCCGGTGCGGACTACTCGGACTGTGACTCTGCCGACTGCAAGGGGATCGCGCGCGGTCGGAAGTGCGAGCTGGAGCACGAGACCTGCGTGGACGACGCGTCGGACAGCTCGGCCAAGGACAAGTGCGAGACCACGCTCGACGCCTGCCGGGAGAACGCCGCCTCTTACTGCGACACCAGCTCCTGCAAGGCCATCACGAAAGAGGACTCGAGCGACTGTCCGTCGAGCTCGAGCGACCCCTCTTGCCGGGCGCTGGCCCGACGCGACAAGTCGTACTGCTTCTAGGTCGGCGAGGCGGGTGCGGGGCGCCGGTCCGAAAGCGGGCGTCGGGCGGCGCCGTCGGCTGTGCGACCCGGGCCGGCGCAACGCTGGCGGACCCGCTCGATCGGGCCCGACGCTTACAGCGAGAAGGTGTAGGCGTTGCCCGTCTTCGGGTCGTACTTCACGATCGCGAAGAGGTCGTGGGCGAAGTACAAGGCGTGGTCTCCCTCGGGGTCGATCGCGAAGCCGCCGAAGTTGAGATATCCGGGGATGAGGGCCTTGCCGGTGCCGCCGCACGCGGGCATCGGGCCGCCGAGCTTGGGGTGCCAGCAGGGCCACGTGAAGCGGTTACCGCTGGCGGGATCCACGGCCACCGCGGAGCTCCCACCGAGCGCGCCCACCGTCCAGAAGATGTTTCGGTAGGGATCCCAGCGGGTCCACTTGTCGCCCAGGCCCTCGGCGTTGATGGGGCCCGTGCCGATGTTCCCCAGGTCTGTCGCCTTGGAGAGCAGCTTGCGACTGCCCGTTGCGAGGTCCACCTCCACGAAGAGGTAGCCCGACACCGTGTAGAGCTTGCCGTCCTTTATGTGGAAGGCTCGGAAGTCGTGCTGGATGTCGTCGTAGCCCCCGCCCACGTTGCTGCGGCTGTTGCTCGGGATGTCGACGATGCTGGTGAGGTAGTCGCAGGTCTGGCCGTCGGCGGCGATGCGCACGATCGACGGACCGGGCTGGTTCACCATGGAGAAGTAGAACCGGCCCTGGCTGTCGATCGCCCAGCCCTGGGCCGCCATCTGCACGGTCTTGAGGCCGGGCAGCGTGGAGCCGTTCGGGCAGAGCGCCGAGGCTGGCGCGGTGGCCGCGTCGAAGATGAGCGTCCGGTTGCCGTTGGTGGGGTCCACGCGCCAGATCTTCGGGTGGGCGATCTCGCTCGAAGCGCCCACCGCATAGAACTGACCGTCCGGGCCCACGTCCATGTCCATGACCTGAACGAAGTCCGGACCCTCGGCCACCCGCGTGAGGCCGTTCGCCGGGTCGTTGTAGGTGCCCGAGAAGTAGCGGCGAGCGCCGGTGTCGAGGTGGATGGCGTAGATCATCGTCTGGTTCGGCTTCGAGGCGGTCTTCCAGAACGCGGGCACGAACCACTCGCGCCCCAGGATCGGGCCGTTCCAGAGCCGCATCTCGGTCGCGAGGTTTCGCGGCCGCGGGCCCTCACCGAAGGTGATCGTGCTCGGCAGCTCGTACGGGCGCCTGCAGGGCGCCTCGAAGCCCGCGTCCGGGCAGCGGCAGTCGATTGGGAAGACCGTGGGGTTGGACCAGAACTGTACGAAGCTACAGTTGGAGTCGGTGAAGGCATACGGGGAGCTGGTGTCCTCGATGGACGACACGCACGCGGCCACGGAGCCCGTGCTGCCGACCTCATCGCACGCGTCCAGCGTGACCTGCTTCCCGTCGAGGTACTCGCAGGTGGTGCTGTTGACGTCGTAACAGAAGCCCTCGCCCGTGCAGTCGAGCTCCGTCGCGGCGCAGGCGCTGTTGACGTTGGACAGGTCGGTGCCCACCACGGTCAGCGCGAGCACGTTCGACTCCTGACCCTCGAGATCGATCGCCTGCGCCTCGAGCGTGTGCTCGCCCACCTCGGTGAGCGTGACGTCGAGCGTGAAGGAGACCTCCACGTTCACGTCGCCGTCGAAGTCGGCCAGCGGCACGAACGTCTCCGTGTGCAGCTCGCCCGCGGGCGTGCGGAGCGACAGGCGCACTGCCTCGTGGTCGCCGTCCAGGTCGCGGAGCTCGATGAGGCCCGAGAGCGTCTTGGCCTGGTCGATGAGCAAGGAGAGCGGCTGCGCGCTCAGCCTCACGAGCTCCGGCGCGGTGTCTGAGGGCACCGCCACCGCGGAGACCACCAGCTCGCCCGAGGCGGTGTTCGAGAGGGCGCCCGCCGCGTCGACCAGCTTGACCTCGAACGCCCACGTGCCCGCAGCGTCGGGCGTGAGGGCGCGGCTGAACGTGATCTCGCCCGAATCCTTGCCCGTGAGCGTGGCGGTGATGGACACCGAAGCCTCGGGCAGCGCGCTGCCGTTCGGACGGCGGAAGCGGTACCGCGCCGTCGCCCAGTTCTTGTCGATGTCGCTCGCCACGAACGAGCCGGTGACGGTGATGGCCTTCCCTTGCTCAGCGGCCGTGGGCGAGAAGACCAGGGCTTCGACCGAGGGCGCGGTGTTGGGCGCCTGTGCGGGCGCCGACGCCGTGGTGGCGGCGGTGACCGTGTTGGACTTCTGGCCCAGCGTGTCCTTCACCCAGGCCTCGAGGGTGTAGGTGCCCGCGACGGTGGGCGTGTAGGTGAGCGAGTACGCGATGGTCCCGGCCGTGGGGTCTGCGAGCAGGCCCACAGGGATCGCCGTCTCGGCAGACACCGTGCCGCCCGGCCGCTTGAAGCGGAGGTGGAGGGTGGTCGGGTCGCCGTCGAGGTCCGTGAAGGCCAGCTCGCCGGAGTACGTCACGGGAGCGCCGGCCTCGGCCGTGCCCGGCGTGACCGTGACCGAGGTAGCGACCGGGACGGTGCTGGGCGGGTTGCTCACCACGAAAGTGCCGCTGAGCGTGGTGGACTTGGCGCCCTTCGAGTCCTTCGCATAGGCCTCGAGCGTCCAGTTGCCTGTGGTGTCCGGGGTGAGCGGGAGGTTGAAGCCCACCTGGCCGCCTGAGCCGTCGGCGAGCCCGATGGGCGCCGAGACCTCCGTGAGCCCCGTGCCACCGGGCTTCTTGAAGCGCAGGTGCATGGTGGCGAGGTCTGCGTCTACGTCGGAGGCGTCAAAGGTGCCCGAGAACGTGGCGGCCAGGCCCTTTGCTGCGGTGGCCGGCGAGAACACGAGGTTCGTCGCCAGCGGCACGGAGTTCTGCGCCTTGGGCACGCTAGTGACGGTGAAGGACGCGCTGACCGTGTTGGAGGTGTTGCCCGCGGCATCGCTGAACCACGCCTCCACCGCGTAGCTGCCGGCCAGGGGCGGCTGGTAGTTCAGCGCGTAGCCATGCGTGCCAACCCCCGTGACGGGCGTGGTTACGGGCGCAGTGAGGACGCCGTCTGGACGGCGGATCCGGACGAGCAGCGAGTTCACGTCGCCCTCGAGGTCGCTCGCGTCGGCCGAGCCGGAGAGCGATGTGGCCACCCCGGTGTTGGCGGTGGACGGCGTGACGGTGAGGTTCGCCGCGACGGGGGCGCTGAGGGCCGGATCGGTGACGATCAGCGGCCAGGTGACTACATTGGACGCCGTGTCCGTGCTGTCGGTTACCCAGGCCTCCACTTCGTAGGTCCCCGGTACCGCCGCGGTGAGCCAGAGCGTAAAGGTCACGGTGGCCGACAGCTGCCCGGACGGGCCGCTGATCACTGAGGTGGCCGTGGTGGTGGTGGTGTCGTCCGGCCGGCGGATCCGCGCGTGCCGGATCCGGAGGTCCCCGTCCTCGTCGCTAGCGAGGAAGGTGCCGGAGATGGCCACGCTCTGCCCGGTGCTCGCTGACTCGGGCGTCACGAACAGGTCGGTTGCCGTGGGGCCTGCGTTCACGGGCTGCGGAGGCGCCGTCAGCGTGATCGTGCCGCTGACCACGTTGGACTCGTTTCCGGACTTGTCCACGACCCTCCCCTCGAGGGTGTAGACCCCAGCGGTGTCGGCCTTGTAGTCGAGGTCGTAGAGGATGTTGGCGGCAGTAAGGTTGGCGATCCCCGTGACGGGGAACACCGTATCGGCCGTGGTCGTTCCGTCGGGGAGCCGCATGCGCATGCGGAGCTCCTTGGGGTCTCCGTTGATGTCCGTGAAGCCCACCCGGCCGTGATAGTTGACGGTGAGGCCCGTCTTCGCGGTGGACGGCGCGTGCTCGAGCTTGGTCGCCACCGGCGGGCTATCGGGGACGGCCACGATCGTGAGCGTGCCGCTCACCACATTCGACTTGGCGAGCTCCTTGTCGTCTACCGTGATCGAGATCGTGTAATCGCCCGCGACGTCAGGCTCGAGGTAACGCTTGAACGTGACCGTGGAGTCCGTGAGGTTCCCGCCCGGGACGAGCGCGGTCCACGGGGGCGTGAGCTTCGTGCCGTCGGGGCGCAGCACGTCCATTGCGAACCCCCGGAGGTTGCCGTCCACGTCCGCGGCGTCGAAGCTGACCTCGAGGAAGAAGTCCTTCCCGTGCGTCACGGACGTGGGGGTGAACACCAGGTTAGCCGCTGTGGGCGGGGTGTTCACGAACACGTTGTTCTCTTCGATGACGATCGCCTCGCCCACCGTGTTCGACTGGTTGCCGGCCGCGTCGTCCACCCAGAGCTCCACCGCGTAATCCCCCGCGACCGGCGCGGTGTAGAGCACGTCGATGTCGATGACGCCGGCCTTGGGGTTGGGGAGGCCCGTGACGGGGTAGGTGAAGGTCTCCGAGGCGCTGCCGTCGGGGAGCCGGAAGCGCGCGTAGAAGGTCTCGAGATCGCCGTCGTTGTCACGGACAACCACGGAGCCCGCGTAGTGGATCTCGACGCCGGCTTTTGCCGTATTGGGGAAGAAGTTCAGTTGTTCCAGCTCGGGCACCGGGCTCGGGGGCGCCTCGTCGGTGACCGTGACGATGCCGGACACGACCGCCGAGACGTTGCCTGCGAGATCGTCGGCCCAGAGCTCGACCCGGTAGTCGCCGAGCTGGTCGGGCGCGACCAGATTGCGGCTCCACGAGAGCTGGGCGTCGCGCTTCGACTGGGGGAAGCCCCCCTGAAGCGGCATCTCCTCCGTTCCGTCGGGGCGGACGAAGCGCACGAACCAGTGCGAGAGATCCCCGTCAGCGTCTGTGATCCGCACCGTGCCTTTCACGTCCACGGACTCGCCGAGCAGTGTGGTCGTAGGGCTGAACGTGAGGTCCGCGACGACCGGCGCCGCGCCAGAGCTGTCGCTCGGTTCGTTGGCGTCTTGCGCAATGTCTGCGGCCGCGTCGCTGCCGCCTCCGAGGTCTTCAGCGGGACCTGTGTCGGGGACTCCGTCGGCGCCCGTGTCTGCGGGTGCGCCGGTGTCTGCCACAGTGGCGGGGGCCTCGGTGCTGGAGCCGCAGCCGAGGGCCGCGGCCGAGAGGACGGTGAGAAAGGAGCGGGTAAGGCGGTTCATGGCAGTCCTCGAGCGGTCTTCGGGGGCGGTTCAATACGCCGTCTGACGCCAAGCTACCAGCGCTGTTCACGAGTGAGGTCCAACGTCGATCCAACGGCGACGTTCGCGCGCGACTCCTGTAAACGGTCGGCTCATGACGCTCGCGCTCACCAACCTCGGTCGAATCTGCACCTTCGACGACCAAGACCGCGTCCTCACCGGGGCCGCGCTGCTGCTCGACCCCACCGGTGTGCGGTGGATCGGCCCCCAGGCGGACCTCCCCCCACCCGCGGAGGGAGAGGTGCGCGAGCTGCTCGACTGCGGCGGGCGCGCCGCGCTGCCCGGCCTCGTCGACTCCCACACCCACACGGTCTTCGCCGGTGACCGGCGCGAGGAGTTCGCGCTGCGCTCGGCCGGGGCCACCTACGCCGAGATCCACGCCGCTGGCGGCGGAATACGCCGCACCATGACGCTCACCCGGGCCGCCGACGAAGCCACGCTCCTCGACCAGGCGGCGGCGCGCGCCCTGGCGATGCTGCGCCGCGGCGTGACCACCATCGAGGTGAAGAGCGGCTACGGCCTGGATCTCGAGACGGAGCTGCGAATGCTGCGCGTGGCGCGCGCGATCGAGCAGCGGGTGCCGGTGCGCGTCTTCACCACGTTCCTCGGGGCCCACACGGTTCCGCCGGAGTACGCAGGGCGCCGGGGGGACTACGTGGACTTCGTGTGTGACGCCGTGCTGCCGCGTGTAGCGGAGGAGCGCCTCGCCGACGTCTGCGACGTCTTCTGCGAGGCGGGGGCCTTCACGCTGGACGAGTCGCGGCGAGTGCTCGAGGCAGGGCGTCGCTTCGGCCTCCTGCCCAAGCTGCACGCCGATTAGCTCTCGCGCACCGGGGCCGCGGCCCTGGGCGTGGAGCTCGGCGCGATCAGCGTCGATCACTTGGAGCGCGCCACACCGGAGGACGCCGCGCTGCTGGGGCGTCACCCGTCGACCGTGGCGGTGCTCCTCCCGGCGTCCGTCGTGTTCCTGGGCTCCAAGGCGTGGCCACCCGGCGCGGCGCTCCTCGACGCCGGAGCCAGCGTGGCGCTCGCCACTGACTTGAACCCGGGCTCGTCCATGTGTGACGACCTCCCGTTGATGACGACGCTCGCGTGTACGCACCTCGGCTTCTCTCCCCACGCGGCGCTGAGGGCGATTACTCGTGGAGGCGCGGATGCGCTCGCGCGCCCGGAGCTGGGGCGGTTGGCAGTGGGAGCTGCCCCCGACGTGCTGGTGCTCGACGCCACGCACGAAGAGGACCTGCCGTATCGCTTCGGCGCGGTGGCCCCCTACGCCGTAGTGAGCCGAGGACGCGTGGCGCTGGGTCCCGGCCGGAGCGGCATCTGATAGGCCTCACGTCCCGGACGGCGGCGCCCAGCCCAGGAGCGGCTCGTAGGGGCGCACACCGAAGAGGCGAAGCAGCCGGGCGAATCCGTTGAATGCCGCCCGCGCGAACCCGCTCGCTCGTCGACTCCCTCGCGGCTCGGCTCGGGCCTCGAACCTTCAGGGACGCCTCAGAGGGACTGCGAAGCGGGCACGAAGAGCCCGAGGCTGTGCCGGAGCGAGCTTCGCCACCGAAGCAGGAAGCTTGATCCCGGACCGGATGTTGACCACGATGCGCCCGCGGCGGTCGCCGCAACGTGATGAACAGCGCCCGAGAGGACCCCATGACCCAGCTGATGACCCTGCGCTCCCTGCTCGTAACCCTCGTGCTGTTTCCCCTGGTCGCGCTCGCCGACGGCCCCACGCCTGGCGAGGTGTGGGTGGCCCTCAAGGGGTCTGACTACTGCAAGCCCTACGAGGACGGTGACGAGCACTCCAACCACGACTTCGAAGACAACGGCCTGAAGCTCGTGATCCGCATCGACGACACCTCCGTGGAGCGCACCTTCGAGATTCGCTCCGTCGACGAGTCGCTGGCGCCGGTGACCATCTCCACGGTCCCGAAGAAGTTCAAGCGCACCCGCGTCAAGGGAGAGAAGCTGCCCCGCCTGGTCTTCAAGGTGGACGCGAAGTTCGCCCCGAAGCCGAAAGACCCCGTCGAGCCGCCGCCGCCCGCAACGCCCTGACCCGGCGTTCGGCGCGCCCGCGCGTCGCCCACGCCCCGGCGTGCATCAGCACAGCGAGCAACGCCGGGAAGGCGCTCGCCGCGGACTGCGGGACCCGCGCGGCCCCCGCCAACCAGATCGTTGCGTCAGACCACGGCGGTGGCTCCTGAGCGGTGGTGACGGCGCGCTCGATGCGCGCGTCACGCGTGCCGATCGCCAGCGCCAGCGCGGCGAGCAGCCCGAAGGCCAGGGCCACCCAAAAGGCCCCCCAGGGTCTCCCGCGTCGCAGGAGCACGAGGCCCGGGATAAGGAGGTGGAGCGCGGTCATCACCTCTCCGAGTGTGACCGCGCGGGCACACCGACGTCCAGCGCCGGTCGGCCGTAGTCGCGCGCCGTCGCGCAGGTGGCCCCGCGTTGACGGCGTCGTGACGCGTGGGGTACCTAGCGACGATGACGGCCCACCCACAGAGCGCCGCGGCCCGCTGGCTGCGCTTCTTCGCCTCGACGCTCCCCCTGTTTGGCGTCCTAGTTACAGCCGTTCTGCTCGGAGCCGGTGAGAAGATCCACACGGTCTTGCTGCAGCACGGTGAGTCGCGCTGGGAGCAATACGCGCTGCTCCGGGTCGACCCCACGAAGCCGGACTGCGACCCGAAGCCCGCGGTCGCCGCGGAGGCGGCGGCGGCTCCGAGCGACGAGGAGGATCTCTTCGCTGACCCGGAGTCGTCTGACGCGGCCGCCGAAGCGGCAACGAAGGAGTGCAAGGAGCGCCACGCGGCGTACGACGGCCTCATGGCGCGGATCACCGACGAAGTGCGCTCCTTCCGGGAGAAGGAGCTCCTAGTCGCTCACTTCGTCGAGTGGGGCATAGGGCACGCGCGCCACCTCCTGGTCCTGATCCTGCTCCTCGGCGGGATCACCGCGACCTTCGGCCGCCACCACATCGGCCTGCGTAACGCGCTCACGGTCAACGAGGACCGTGCGGCCCAGCTGTCGCAGCTGCTCGCCAACTCCGCCTTGCTGGCGTCTTTCTTCTCGCTGAAGCGGATCTACGCGGACACCGGCGAGAGCGGCGAGGGCGCGCTGCTCCTCTGGTTCTGGATCGTCGGCTTCGGCGTCATGTCGTTCGGGAACCTGTGGAACCTCGTGCGCCCGCACCAGTCGCTCTCCCGCGACCCGGGCAGCTTCCAGAACGCTGCGCTCAGCGTGCCGCTGTATGCGTCCATGACGCTCATCTGCACCACCTACTTCCTGTGGAAGGAGGACGGCCACTGGCCAGGCGTGGCCATCTATCTCGAGGCGCTGCTCGACAACGCGCTCTTGTACATCCAGGTCGCGCTCTACCTGTGGGTGGGCATGATGCTGAAGCACACCCGCCTCGCCGCCCTGGTGTTCGACGTGCTGCGGCCTTGGGCCCTACCTCCCCAGATCCTGGCGGTGGTCGTGGTGACCTTGGCGGCCGTGCCCACGGCGTTCACGGGGGCGTCGGGCATCTTCGTGATCGCCACCGGCGGCATCGTCTATCACGAGCTCGTCCGAGCCGGGGCGCACAGGCAGCTGGCCTTCGCCGCAACGGCGATGTCGGGCAGCCTTGGCGTCGTCCTGAAGCCCTGCCTGTTGGTCGTGATCGTCGCCGCCATGAACTACAAGGTGGTCACCACGGACCAGCTGTTCGACATGGGGCGATACGTGTTTGCGCTCAGCGCGCTCACCTTCGCGGTGGCCGGCGTGGTGCTCTACCTGCGGTCTGGCGTGCGGACGCCACGCCCCAACCTGAGGGTCGCGGCGCGCGAGTCGCTCCACGCAGCATCCCGCCTCCTGCCGTACTTCGGCATCGGGGCGCTGGTGTGGGCCGTGTATCGGTTCGGCCTCGATACCCGGATGGACGAGCACTCGGCCCCCGCGATCCTGCCGGTGATGATGGTCGCGATCGTCATGTACGACCGCCTGGCGGCCGCCGCGCGTGCCCGCAAGGCGAGCCCCCCGGCCGTTGAGCCAGGGATCGCGCGGAGTCTCGGCGACTCCACGGCCGAAGCGGCCGGCCACATCGGCGGCCTCCTCTCGCTGATGGGCCTCTCGATTTGTGTGGGTGCAGTCATCGAGCGCTCGGAGGTGATGAGCTTCTTCCCGCAGGAGTTCGGCTCGCCGTTCGCGGCGATGGCGCTCCTCGTGGTGATCAAGGTCATCCTCGGGATGGTCATGGACCCCTACGGCGCGGTGATCCTGGTGTCGCAGACGCTCGCGCCGATCGCGTACGCCAACGGCATCTCCCCGGTGCACTTCTGGATGATGGTGCTCACGGCGTTCGAGCTCGGGTATTTGTTGCCGCCGGTCGCGCTGAACCGAATCCTCACCCGTCAGGTGATCGGCGAGGCGGAGTACCAGCGGATGAAGAGCGAAGGCACCACGTTCTGGACACGCAACGAGGGCACCCTGGTGCCCCTCATCGTGATGACGTTCGTGTTGTCGGTGGTCTCGTTCGGCCCGCTCTGGTTCTACTGAGCCTCGCCGCTTCGAGACAGCTCAGGGCGAGTAAGGCACGCCGTCGGGGCCCACGCCGGGCGAAGCTCCGGGGGCAGGGTGGGGCACCAGCTCCTGGTCGGCACTGTCGCGGGTGAGCGACACATCCTCGTTGCCCTCCGCGCCGTAGACCACGCGGTCCACCACGCGGCCGTCGGCCGCCCGGACGATCACGCTGTCGCCCAGGTTGGCGAGGGAGAGCCCCTCGTCCGCGGCAAAGACGTTCACGCCTATCGACTCGAGGCTTGCGGGGCTCCCGCCGCCGTATACGACCACGGCCCCGCCCCGCGGCAGGGTGACGCCCTCGGGGAACGTGAAGCGGACCTTGGCCCCGTCGGCCAGCGTCCAACCGCCCAGCTTCACGGCGGAGCGGCCCACGTTGCGGAGCTCGATGAACTCGTCCTCGTCCGGATCGACCACGCCGTCCCCGTTCCAGTCGCCCGCGTCGACGCTAGGATCCGCCAGCAGCTCGGTGACGATGACCTCACGCGTCGGCGCGGTGTCCGAGGTGCACGAGAAGCTCCGCGGCACGCAGGCGCGCCCTGTGATGCTCTGGCCGCGCGCGATCGCGGCGCACGCGTAGCCGTCGGGGCATCCGTCGTCTCCCGTGCACTCGGCTGAGCAGACGCGCCCATCGGTGCCGAGGCCCAGGCAGAAGTTACCCTCCGCCGTACGGCCCCCGAAGTTCGCCTGGCAGTCCGTGTCCGTGGAGCAGCTGTCGCAGAACCGTCCGGGGTTCGCGTAGGGGTGGAGGTGGGGGTTGTCGTCGATCCCGTGGACGCCATACATGGCTGCGTCCCACGCGTTCCAGTCGAGGTCGCGCATCAGCTCCCCGTAGGTCCACGGCGTGTGGCGGTTCTCGAGCGCGCCGGGCCCCTCGGTTCCGACCACGGCGTTCAGGAAGTCCTTGGTGGGGTCGGCGTCCGAGGCCGTGGAGTAGGTGGTGGTGGTGATGATGTCGAGGTTCTTCCGCCCGCGCTTCGCCGGGTTGTCGAAGAACGCCTGACCGATGGCGTAGGTCTCGCAGCCCTCTGCCAGGACGACCTGGTAGTCCGTGGGCAGATCGAGCTCCGAGAGGGTGTTGTCCTCCAGCTCTCCCTCCTCGGTCTTCTTCCAGTTGCCCATGGAGAAGCCCCAGAACGGTCCCGAGTGGCCGCTATAGACCACCACCTCGTGGGTCTCGAGGCTGCGCACGAGGTCCTTGACCAGCTGTCGCGCCCCCGCGTCGGTGTCAGGATCCGTGTTGGTCCCGGGCTTGCCGAAGAAGATCTCGATCGACACGTCGACCGGCTTCCCCCCGGCCGACAGGGTGCGCGTGAAAGGGCCGCTCTTGCGCCCGAGCTGATCCCAGCTCGCCACGGGCGCCCGATAGCCCTGCTCGACCAGCCAGGCGAAGAGCAGCTTCGACTCCGAGAGGTGGGACGCGCTGTGGTAGTCCCAGCCGAAGTGGACGCCGACGCTGACCTCGCCGTCCGCGAAGAGGCGCTTCGTGTCGACCCAGGCGTCGGTCGAGCGCGGCTGCGGGATGATCGTGAGCGGCAGCGTGTCGAGCAGCTTCGGGTCGACCTTCTCTGGGTTGAACTTGTCCCACGGCTTCGACCGGAACCACTCGCTGGCGGCTTCGAGGTTCTGCATCTCTTCGGTGCTCACCTTTCCGATGGTGAGCTCGAAGCCCATGGCTCCGCCGGCGCCGTATGTGACCGGGAGGCGCTCTAGCAGGTCGTTGGGACCCGCCAGCTCCTGACGGAACGTGAACTCGAAGGTCCCCGGGCTGAGCTCCTTGATGTCGAGCTCCTCGAAGCTGCCGTTCTTCGTGAGCGCGTTGAAGCCCCCGTAGCCGTAGTTCGGGTCCTTGGTGTCTTTCGGCGCGATGTAGGCGTTGAGGAACCACGCCACGACGACCTGACGGAACGGGATGAGGCGCCTCGCCTTCGCGAGTCGCGCGCTGGCGGACGAGGCGGTGTCCTCCTCTTCCAGCACCACCGTGGTCCGACCCTCGACGAGGTACTCCCGCGCCGTGTTCGAGAGGAAGTTGTCTTCCTTGCCCAGGGGCACCGCCACCGCGGCCTCCTCGGCTCCCGAGGAGGTGATCAGGGCGGCTTCGCCACTGCAGGCCGCGAGGAAGAGGACGAGGGCGGCGAGTCGGGTTGTCATGGTGGGCGGACGCTAGCCCGGCGCGCGGCCCCAGACAAGGGAAACCTCATGAAACCCTTTGACTTCCGGCTCCCCAGGGGCGACGGTCCGCCCCATGCGTGCAGCGTTCGTCGTCGGTGCAATGTCCCTCCTCGGCTTTGGCGCCTGTGAGGCCACCCCCGAGTTGCTCGGCACCGATACGGGGGTCGCGGGTGCACGAGGCGGCAAGGCCGACCGCGACGAGATCCCGGCAGACTGGCTTCGCGGGATCGCGGCCACCGCCCTGGTCGTGGATCTCGAGGCGATGGAGGCAACAGCCCAGCTGCGTCTCGATCCCGCGGACGGCGGCTCATGCGAGACGGGTCGGGGTTGCGTGGCATCCTTCGAAGCGGCGGGCTTGGACGTTCGTGAGGTTCTCGGGCCCAACGGCCCCCTCGACTACGAGCGGCGCGAGGGCGACCTCCACGTGGTTGTGGGCGCCGCGGACTCGCTCACCGTGCGGTATGGCTTCAAGCAGCAGGACCCTTCGCAGGGCCTCGGCCCGGCGGGCTCCACGAGCGTGTGGCCCACCTACTGCGGGAACCTGTTCCCGTGCCACTCCGACCCGTGGGACGGGACCACCTTCGAGCTGACCGTGGTCGGCGTGTCCGAGGAGCTCACGGCGATCTACCCGGAGCGGATCACCACAGAGACTCCGGCTTACACGTTGGCCTTCGCCACCGGGAAGTACGAGTGCCAGGTCCTCGGCGAGACCCGAGCCGGCACCGAGGTGTCGGTCTGCTGGGTGCGCAAGGTGGGCGGAGGCGCCAACGGGCCCCGCGGGAAGGCGCTCCGCGGCACCGAGTCGCTCACCGCCGTATTCGACTGGCTCGAGGCGTCTCTTGGCGCCTATGCGTTTGGCGACGAGGTCGCGTCGGTGTCCGTCGATTGGGGAGACGGGGCGGTCGGCGGGATGGAGCACCACCCGTTCTGGCACGTGTCCGACTCAGAGATCGAGGAGCCCCTCCTGCACGCGCACGAGGCGGCCCATGGCTGGTTCGGTGCGGGGGTCCGAATCGCCTGTTGGGAGGACCTGGTGCTGTCGGAGGGCACGGTGAGCTATCTGGCGGCGCGGGCGATCGGGGCGGCATCCGGCGCGGAGGCCGAGCAACAGGTCTGGGTCGACTATGCAGCCGAGCTGGAGGCGGCTCTCGTGGAGGAGGGCGATCAGGCCGTGTTGCCAGCCACGTGCGGCGAGGTCGATGTGCTCGAGGGGCTCTGGGGCAACGTGCTCTACATGAAGGGGGCCTTCTTCTTCCGCGACTATGGCGACGCAGTGGGACACGACGTACTGGTGGAGGCGCTGGGCGCGTTCTACCGCGAGCGGGTGGGCACCGCGGCGCGCACCACGGAGCTGCTCGAACACCTGGAGCGCGCCACGGGCGCCGACACCGAGGTGTTCGCGGCGAAGTGGCTCACCGGACTTGGCAACCCGCTCGCCGCGGCCCCGTGTGACCGCGAGCCGTGCGCCACGCCCTGAGTGGGGAAGCGGTGGGCCTTGGGGGCCCCGCCCCGTAGAACCTCACCGCCTGTTCGCGTCCATCGCAGCCCCGTTCACGCGCCCCAGCTTGAGCCAACGATAGAACGTCGACCGCGGTACGCCGATGGCCTCTGCGGCGCGAGTCGGGCGGTTGTCCGAGTGACGCAGCGCTGCCTCGGCGTAGTGATAGAGCACCTCGCGCGGTGGGACCTCGCGCAATCCGGGGCCTCCGAAGCTCGGGAGCAGCTCCGGCGCCTGTCCGGAGCAGCGGGCAAGCGCCGCGTCGACGTGACCGCTGTCGATGCGGTGGTCCGCCAGCTGGGCGGCCCTCACGAGGACATTCCGTAGCTCCCGGACGTTCCCGGGCCACGGGTGAGCGGCCAGCCGTCGCAGCGCGGCTCGCGTGACGTCGCGCGGGGCGCCGACCTGCTCGAGCAGCACGGGCACGAGGAGCGGTAGCTCGTCCGCGCGCTCGCGCAGGGGCGGCAGGTGGACCCGGAGCACGTCCAGCCGATACACGAGGTCGTGCCGGAAGCGCCCGTCCGCCGCCTCGGCGTAGAGATCGCGGTGCGTGGCGGCGATCACCCTCACATCCACAGCGCGCTCCAGCTCGGTGCCGACGGGGCGCACTCGCCCGGTCTCGAGCGCCCGAAGGAGCGAGGGCTGGGTGCGCAGCGGCAGCTCGCCCAGCTCGTCCAGGAAGAGGCTGCCACTGTGCGCCGCCGCGAACGACCCCGGGCGGCCCGTCAGCGCGTTGGTGTAAGCGCCACGGACGTGCCCGAACAGCTCGGACTCGACGAGCTCCCCGGGGATGCTCCCGCAATTCAGGGCGATGAAGGGGCGGTCGCGGCGGGGCGAGTGGCCATGGATGAGCTCGGCTACCAGCTCTTTGCCGGTGCCTGACTCGCCCGTGATGAGCACGGGCTGGTCGCGCGGGGCCGCGCGTATCGCCAGCGCGACGGGTTCGAGGAGCGACGGGCCGAAGACCAGCCGGCCGAGCTGCCAGCCGGTGCGGCCGTCCAGGCCCTGGATGGACGGGTAGGGGGGGCGGGCGTCTTGTAGACGGTAGCTCACGGGCACCTCCAAGCGGTTCGTGAGCCGACAAACGCCGGTCGGACGGTGGGTTTTTCATACGGGCGGCGGGAGCCCGGCGGACCCCGGCCGCGAGCGAATGCGCCGGATAACGTGCTAGTTGGCTCAGGCTGCCGCCAGCGACTCCAGCGCCCGCACGGCGTAGCCCTCGAGGAGCGCGACCCCCAGCGGCAGCGCCGCTTCGTCGATCTCGAAGCGCGGGTGGTGGTGCGGGTAGGTCGCGCCCACCGCCGGGTTGCCGGCGCCGAGGAAGAAGAAGACCCCCGGGCACTTGTCGAGAATGAACGCCATGTCCTCGGCGCCCATGGTGCGGTAGTCGGACGGCCCGAGGGCCGCTCCTTGCACGTCACGCGCCGCCGCGCGCGCGACGTCGGCCCAGCGTGGCGTGTTGACCAGCGGGATCGCCTTGCGGCGGTAGTCCACCTCCGCGGTGCAACCGAAGGCCGCGGCCACGCCGTGGGCCATCCCCGTGACCCGCTCCTCGAGGAGGTCTTGCACCTCGCCGCGGAAGCTGCGCGTGGTGCCGCCCAGCTGCGCTAAGTCCGGGATTACGTTCAGGGCCTCGCCGGCCCGTAGCCTGCCCACCGTCACCACGGCCGCGTCCATGGGGTCCACGGAGCGCGACACGATCGTCTGGAGCGCCACCACGAGCTGCGCGGCCGCTACGACAGGGTCGCGCGCCGTGTGGGGGATCGCGCCGTGCCCCCCTCGACCGCGGATGACCACGTCGAAGAAGTCCATCGACGCCATGAAGGGGCCGTCGGTAATGAGCACGGTCCCGGTGGGGAAGGGGCTCCAGAGGTGGATCCCGCCGCACGCGTCCGGCCGCCAGCGCTCGAGGAGGCCCTCGTCGAGGACCCGGTTCGCCCCGCCCGCGCCCTCCTCGGCCGGCTGGAACAAGAGCACTACCCGGCCCGGTAGCGTGGCCGCTCGGCCCACGAGCCGTCGGGCTGCCAGGAGCAGCATCGCGGTGTGTCCGTCGTGGCCGC
>SXOO01000128.1 GCA_005776725.1 Pseudomonadota bacterium
CGAGGCGCGGTACGAAGACCCCGTCGAACTCGAGGCCCTTGGAGGCGTGAACGCTCATCACGCGCACCGCGTCCGTCGTCTCGTCGGCGATCGCGCTCTCCGACTCGTCGTCGCGCCCCACGAGGCGCGTCGCGACGTCGTCGAGCCACTCGCGCAGGGGCACCACCCCAGCGCTGGCCACGTCGGCGAAGCTCTGGAGCACGCGCTGGAAGTTGGCGACCTTGCGCTCGCCCAGGTACTCGGCGGCGTAGACATCCGGGATGGGGAGCTCCTCGTAGAGCGCGGCGATGGCACGGTCGATCGCCCCGTCGTAGAAGCCCTCGCGAAGGCCGTCGAGCGTCCGGTCGAGCCGACCCACGCGGGCAAGATCGCCCTCGACCTCGTGCTCGCCGCGCGCAGCGTCCAGCGCCTTCGCCACGGCCCCCTGCCGGTTGATGCCGCTGAAGAAGCCGGCGTTGGCGAGGCACAACAGCGTACGGTCCACCACCCCGCCGATCGGGCAACGCAACAGCCCCACCCACGCCACGCCGTCGCTCGGATCCACCAGCACCCGCAGGAGGTTCGTGGCGTCCAGGACCTCCTGACGCCGGTAGAACTCCTTGTCCCCGCTGACCACGCAGGGGACGCCCAGCGCCTCCAGCGCCTCCACCACGCGCGCAGCCTCGCTCTGCACCCGGGACAACACGGCGAAGCGCGACCATCGGCCTCCGAGCGCCTTGATCGCGCGCGCGATCGCTCCGGCCTCGATGTCACGGGCCTCGTCGGCGGTCTGCGCCTCGTTGCCCTCGACCGTGTTCCACACCCACACCGGCCCCGGGATGGCCCCGAGGGGCGTGGCGCGCTCCCGAAACGGCGTGAGAGGTCCGGCCTGCGGCTGCAGCCCCACCTCGGGCACGAACAACCGCTCGAACGCGCGGTTCACCGCCTCGACGAGCGCGGGCGCGCTGCGGAACGAGGTCTCGAGCGCCAGCTTCACCGGGAAGTCGCGGGTGAAGGCCTCATACGCGGCGAGGTCCGCACCCCGAAACGCGTAGATGCTCTGCTTCGGGTCTCCGACCACGAAGAGCCCGCTCCCGGCGCGGCCCAGCGCGGCCAGCATCTGGCATTGCCGGGGGTCCGTGTCTTGGAACTCGTCGACCAGGAGCTGGTGGTAGCGGTCGGACAGGAGCCTCGCTACCGCCTCCTGGCCCACGAGCAGCCGCTCGGCGCAGACGAGGAGGTCATCGAACGACAGGATCCCCTTGGCTCGAATCGACGCCGCGGCGCGCTCGACCGCGGGCGCGAGCAACGCCAGCACGCCGCGAACGGCGCTGAGATCGGCCTCGCACAGCTCCGCCAGCCAGGGCAAGAGTGCGCGACGCGCCTGCTCCACGCCGACGCGCTCGGGGCCGAGGCGCTCCTGGACGGTGTTGGAGAAGGGCTGGGCGAGGTCATCGCTGAGTCGACGAGCGACCTCCCGGCCCGCCGCGTCGAGTCCGTCGGGGCCGAGGCGGTCACCCAGCGTCCGGAGGTCCGCGATCACGCGCCGCACCTTCTGGGCCGACATCGAGGGCAGCTGGCTCGCGACGCGCATGAGCCCGCGTTGGACGGTCCCCAGGGCCGCGAGCAGCTCGCCCGGCGGCGGCGGGGGCACCAGGGGCCACGACGTCTCACCGAGCAACGCCAAGGCGAGGTCCACGAAGCAGCGCTCTCTGAAGTCGGCCAACAGACGGGCCGCGCCCTCGGAGCGCGCCGGGTCGAGCAGCGCGTCTTGTACCTCGCGGATCACCTCGGTGCGGACGATGCGTCGGAGCTCGGTGCCGCTCGGGTCCACCCGGAACGCCGGGTGGATCCCGGCCTCCACCGGGAACCGCTGGAGCACCCGCGCCGCAAAGGCGTGGATCGTGGAGATCTCCATGCGGTGCGTCTGTCCGAGGATCGCCTCGGCCCGCGCCCGCATGAGGGCGGCCGCAACGCCGAAGTGCGCCTCGAAGTCGCCGAGGAGCCGCGCGATGTAGTGGTCGTCACCGCGCGATCCGCCTTGTGATGGCCCCTCCGGCGTGGACGACGCGGTCAGGTTGGACCGGACCACGCGCTCGAGCGAGCTCGTGATCCGCTCTTGCATCTCGCCGGCGGCCTTTTCGGTGAACGTGATCGCGAGGAGGCTGGTGACCGCCCGCGCGGGCGTGCAGTCGGGGATTCGTGACCAGGCCTCGCAGAGGACCCAAGCGAGGTACCGGTCAACGAGGACGCGGGTCTTTCCGGTCCCGGCGCCAGCGACGACAGAGACGTCCTCTCGAAATTCCTGCCAGGCGCGCGCTCGTGCGCCGGCGTCGACCGGCGTCGGAGGGCTCAGAGGCCGCCGAGCTTCGAGAAGTCAGGCAGCTGGAGCTTGCTCTCGAAGCGGATCTCCTTGCCCTCGACCGTGAGCGTGGGCTTCGCGCCCGGCATGGCCTCGTAGATCTTGGCCATCATCGGGGTGCTCATGGCGGCGTCCATCTTCTCCTTGGCGGACTTGGCGGCCTCCTCGGACGCCAGGATCGTGGCACCGCGCATGACGATCCCGTCCTTGTACTCGACCTCGAACCAGCCAACGGCGTCGAGGAGCATGTCCTTGATGAAGCCGCCCATCGGGCCCGCCATCGCCTCGGCGAGCTGGGCGATGAGCTGGCCCTCGGGCGAGTCCTTCTTCATGCGGCCCAGGCCCCAGTAGATCGCGTTGGCCGAGACCTTGTCGAGCAGCGGCGCGAGCTCGGCGTCGTCGGCGAGCGTGTCGCCCCCGGCGAGGTAGGCCGTGACCAGCGCCTCGGAGCCCACCAGGAACGTCGACTCGTCCACAGGACCAAGCACCACGTCCGCAACGGTGGGGAGCTCGGTGTACTCGGGCTCCTTGGGCTCGACGATCTCGGCCTTGGCCTCGTCTCCCTCACCCGCCGCGGGCTCTTCAGTGGGCTCGGCCTCCGCCTCGGGCAGCCCACGGAAGGCCGCCTTGGGGAGCCGCTTCGGGAGCATCTCCGAGAGGGCGAAGAGCACCATCGGGGTGCCCTTCACGTCCTTGGGCTTGCCTACGTTGCGGAGCATGTTGCGCAGGTGGTCCACGTTGAACGAGCCCTTCACCACCGCGAGGAGGTGAACGCTGCCGTCCTTGACCTGCACGCCGAACGACACGCCCTTGGTGGCGAGCACGTCCACGCCCGAGAAGCTCTTGGCCATCTCGATGCCCTGCTTGGCCTCCTCCTTGGCCAGCTGCTCCTTGACGATCGGGATCTCGAGGATCGGGGCGACGTTGATGCCGCCCACGAACGCGACGCCCTTCGGCATGCCGCGAACCAGCGACTTCGAGTCGGTGCCACCGCGGCAGGTGAAGAACCACACGCCCACGCCGATCGCGGCGAGCGCGAGGACGATGCCGATGATGAGCGGGGCCTTGCTCTTTCGGCGCACGGGCTCGCCCGCCACCGTGATCTCCGGGAGCGGAGCGCCGCATCCCTCGCACAGGACGGCCTCGTCGCGGTTCTGGACGTTACACACCAGGCACTTCTTCATGTCGATCTCCTGTTCCTCACGGCCTCGAGCCTCGTCGCGGGCTGCTCGGGCGCCGCTTAGCACGGCCAGCGCGTCGTGGCCAGGAATGCCGGGCCCCGCCCCGCGGTTCGACGGCGGTCTAAAGCTTCACGACGCGCCCGACGCGTGCTACGCCCGCCAGCCAGTCGCCGCCTTCCGGAGTCCCTGAGCACTAGATGGCCTTCAACTCACTCAGCTACGCCATCTTCCTCGTGGTCACGCTGATGGTCGCGTGGGGCCTGCAGCGTTCCAACACGCTGCGGCTCGCCTTCCTGGTGGCCGCGTCGCTGTTCTTCTACATGTGCTCGCGCCCGGTCTGGGTGCTGCTGCTCATCGGCTCGCTAGTTGTCGACTACAACGCGAGCCTGCTGCTCGGCCGCTTCGACGCCCCACGCGTCCGCAAGGCGATCCTCGGGGTCTAGCTCACCTTCAACCTCGGGATCCTAGGCACCTTCAAGTACTACGACTTCTTCCTGGAGAGCCTGCGCACGGGCCTCTCCGCGGTGGGGCTGCTCAGCCCCGACGCCGTGATGCCGTTCCTGAACGTGGCGCTGCCGGTGGGGATCTCGTTCTACACCTTCCAGACCATGGCCTACACCATCGACGTGTACCGCCGGAAGGGCGCGCCGCTACAGAGCTTCCTCAAGTTCGCGGGGTTCGTGACCTTCTTCCCTCAGCTGGTGGCCGGCCCCATCGTCCTGGCGCAGGACCTCGTGCCGCAGATGGAGAACCGCCCCCGCGTCACGCGCGAGCAGGTCTCGGACGGCGTCTTCCTCATCATCAAAGGCCTCATCAAGAAGGTGGCCATCGCGGACTGGCTGGGGCTCAACCTGGTCGATCGCCTCTACGACAACCCGGCCATGTTCTCCTCGGGAGAGGTCCTGATCGCGCTGATCGGGTACTCCATGCAGATCTACGCCGACTTCTCGGGCTACACGGACATGGCGATCGGCTCGGGGAAGCTGTTCGGCTACGAGCTGCCAGACAACTTCCAGCGGCCGTATCAGGCGCTGACCGTGGCCTCGTTCTGGCGCCGTTGGCACATCACGCTCTCCACGTGGGTACGTCACTATATCTACTTCCCGCTCGGAGGCACCCGCGGCACCGCGGTGCGGACCTACTTCAACCTCATGGCGTCCCTCGTGATCATGGGCGTCTGGCACGGCGCGAACTGGACGTTCGTCTGGTACGGGCTCATCCACGGCGTGGCCGTGGCCGTGAACCGCTATCACAACCAGAAGCGGAAGAAGCGCCGCGCGGCGGAGGGGCTGGCCACCGGAAGCGATGACTCCGACTCGGACCAGAAATTCGGCTTCACCGGTGTGCTCTGGCGGTGGGCCGCGACGTTCCTGTTCGTGTGCGTCGCGCGAATCCTCTTCCGGTCGGAGGACCTCTCCCAGGCCTGGACCATCACGAAGCAGCTCTGCGGTACCCAGTGGACCGTGGGTCAGCTGCCGTGGCAGATCCTGGCCGTGCTCGGCGTGACGTACGCGATCCACCTCGCCCCGGTGGCCTGGGTCGATCGCATCAAGCACCTGTTCCGAGAGGTCCCGGCGACCGGCAAGGGGCTGATCCTGGCGGTGGTGTGCGGGTGGATGGTCCACCTCGCGAACACCCAACCCGTGCCCTTCATCTACTTCCAGTTCTGAGGCGCGCGTGAAACCAGACACCCGCACCTACGCACGCGCCGACGACCTGTCACCCGGGACCCGCAGCGCCCTTCGTCAAATGGTGACTATCGGCGTCACCGCCGGCCTCGCGCTCACGCTCACCTACGCGGTCCCCCTGCTCCACCCGTTTCGGCCGTGGGTACCAGGTGATCGGCCTCCGTTCGCGGTGTTCTTCGGCGAGGAGTCCGAAGCCCTGGGCCCGAACGTCGTGGTGGGCCGGAAGGTCAAGGAGACCCTGGGTGTGGCGGCGAAAAAGGCCGGGGTGTCGGAGGCGCTGATGGCCGAGGCCGAGGCAGCGGCCGCCGAGCCCGATGAGGAGGGCGGACCGCCGCCCGGAGACGGCCCCCTCCCGGATGCGGCGCCGCCGTCCGAGGCTCCGCTGCCGGACGAGGCGCCCGCTGAGGAGCCGGGCCCCGCCGCAGCCCCGAGCCCGGTCCCCGAGGTGCCCGTTCCGGAGCCGGTGGTGAAGCCGGTTGCGATGGTCGGCGCGGTGGACCTGTCGCCGGAGGCGCTGGCGAAGGACGTGGAGGGGATCACAGGCGAGGTAGAGCTGGTGGAGCGGCTGGCGCCGTTCTTCAAGGCGCTGCGCGCAACGGCGCACCGGGAGGCCGGAGCGGTCACCCGGATCTCGCACTACGGCGCCTCGGAGATCGGCGCCGACGGCATGACCAGCGTCACGCGCCGCAAGCTGCAGGCGCGCTTCGGCAGCGCGGGCAAGGGGTGGGTGAACATCGCGCCCGGCTGGCAGTGGTACAAACACAAGGACGTCGTCTACAAGACGCGCGGCTGGTCCAGCCGCACCGTGACCAGCGCCGACCTGGACGGCAAGTTCGGGCGTCATCGTTACGGCTTCGGCGGCGTGGCTGGGCTCGGCAGAGGCGCGGGCGCCGAGGCCAGCTACAAGGTGTTCGCCGACCGCCTCGAGGTCTTCTACCTCGGCTATCCCAGCGGCGGGAACCTGGGCCTCAGCGTGAACGGTGGCCCCGAGGAGGTCTTCTCCACGAAGTCCGAGGAGGAGACCGACCTCACGAAGGTGTTCCGGGGCACCCCAGGGGTGGAGAACACCTTCACCGTCAAAGCGAAGGGCGGCGGCACGGTGCACGCGTACGGCGTCACCCTCGAGACCGATGGTCCCGGCGTGGTCTACGACTGCATTCAGCTCATCGGCACGCGCGGGAGCCGCTTCCTCAACTACGACCAGGAGCACCTGCGCCGGCAGACCGAGCTACGGAAGCCCGATCTGCAGATCATCGTGTACGGCGGCAACGAGCTGGTCGACCGCGACATGGCGCTGGCGCCCTACGAGAAGAAGTACGAAGAGGTGGTCCGCCGGATCCACGCGGGGGCCCCCGGCGGCGCCTGCATCGTGATGACGCCTCAGGACCACGGCGAGAAGGACCGCGGCCGCATCGTGACCGTGCCGCTCCTGAAGAAGCTGATCCCGATCCAGCGGAGGGTCGCGGAGCGCGCGGGGTGTGCCTTCTTCGACCTCTGGAGCGCCATGGGCGGCGACGGCACCATGGGGCGCTGGTACAGCAGCAACCCGCGCCTCGCGTGGGGCGACTTCACCCACCTCACGCCCGCGGGTGACCGGGTGCTCGGCGCCATCGTCTACAAGGCGATCATGAAGGGCTTCGCGGACTGGCTGGCCCAGAACCCGGGGTGACCTGGGCGGGGCGGCATACGGCCGCGTCTCTCAGGGCGCTGCGAGTGCGTCCGACGCCTGGTCGAGCCAGGCGAGCACGGCGCCGAAGGCCTTGGGCCCCGTGGGGCTCGGCGGGGCGGCGCCCATATATCGAGAGCGCGCCTTGAGCTCAGACTCGATGGACGCGAGGCGCGCGGCCACGAACTCAGCCCACAACTGCTGGAGCGCCGCGAGGTACCGGGTGTCGACCTCGGCCTCACGCGCTGCGGCGCCGGCGTTGCCCTCTTGCCGTGCCGCCATGGCGTCTGCCTTCCACGCGAGCTGGATGCCCACCAGCGCCTGCTTGGTCCCCGTAGCCAGCGCAGCGCCCGCCTCGGGTGCGCTTGCGATGGGGGCGGTAGAGGCTGTGGGGCCTGTGGTCTCGGTGGACGTCCCGCCGGGGGCGAGGTCGCGCTGGGTGCGCGCGAGGTCGGCTACCCCGCCTGAGTGACACGCATCGAGGATGAGCGAGACGTGAACCCCCTTCGACACCGCTGAGCGCGCGATCGCGTCGAGCGTGGTGTAGGGGAGGACGTCGTTGGGGTCCAACCCCGGCTTCGGCGCCCGGCCCTGGAGGCTGGCGGGGGCGGCCTTGAGGTCGCGGTTCGTGTCGCCCGGGATCGCGGACTCCTCGATCGCGTCCTGCCGCACGCGTACCTGGCCATCGAGGTTCACGCCGACCAGACCGCTGGTGAGGCCGTGTCCACCGTAGTGAACCACGACGTGGTCGCCTTCCTGAACGCGGCCGCCAAGCGCCGTGGTGGCGGCCAGCTGCTTCATCTGGGCGGCTGTTTGGTTCTGGTGGATGCCCTGAGACTCGTAGCCGCGGGACCCGAGCGAGGTCTGGAGCGCCTGGGCCTCGTTTACCGTGGAGTCGAGCGGCCCGAAGGTCTTGGCGTCCGCGTAGCGGGCGTTGGCCAGGTACACCGCGCGCTTCTTCCCGCCGCCCTTCGCTCGCGCGCGGTGGTTCCCGACGGTGGTGAGGCTGGCGTTCTGATCGGGGTGGAGGCGGTTCACCGCGGTGCGCGCGTGGGCGACCGCGTCGTCCAGGTTCGCGTCAGGGGCCCGCTGCAGCGAGGTGAGCAGCTGAGCCGTGAGGCCGGCGTTGTAGGCCTCCTCCGTGGTCTGGCACGAGCCCGCCACCATCGCGCTTCCGGATGCCTGGGGCGAGAGCTGGGCGCGGCCCTCGGCGTAGCTGACGCCACGGCCCGCGCGAGGGGCCGACGGCGCTGACGGCGTGGCACCGGGTGTGGCGGTCTCGGCGTGTGTTTCCAGTTTCAGCGCCACAGGCACCTCCAATGAGTGTCTTCGTCACCGGGCTCGAGCGGAAGCCGGTGCCATGCACCGTACCTCCTCCAGTACGACGGGGCCAACACGGAAGTTCGGGTCTGCCGCCGAGGCGATGGGCTGCCTCCCCTTGCGACGATCCAGCCAATCCAGCCGAGGTGCCTTGACGTGATCGCTGAAGGGGGTAAATTCCGCCGTCGCTCGTCGGGCAACCGCGAGCACCACCCCTGCGGGTGTAGCTCAGTTGGTAGAGCGTCAGCTTCCCAAGCTGAATGTCGAGAGTTCGAATCTCGTCGCCCGCTCCAAAAGCCCTGGTAATCCCAGGGCTTTTTCATTTCCGGACTGCTGAAGTTATCGCGGGGTCCCAAGTACCAAGTAAAAGTCCCAAGTTCCCCGCGAATGGCTAGATCTCGGGCAGGCTGTCAGCCGTGCTCGGGACCTTCTTGCGCGCCTCCATCCGGGCGACCGCATCGTGCTTCGCCTGAACCGAGATGCCCGCGTAGCGCTCCGTCATCTGCTCCGAGACGTGTCCCAGCTGGCTGCGGATGACGATGCGGTCCACCCCCGAGAGGAGGAGGAGCGTGTTCACCGTCCGCCGCAGCACCTGGGGCGTCACGCGTCCCGGCAGCCCCGCCTCTTTGGCCGCTTTCGCGAGCGGCTTCTGAAGCGACGTCGCCGTCCGGTAGCCGCCGGTGTCAGACGGAAACACGAGGTTGCCGTACTGCCCGCGTCGCTCCAGAGCGACCAGGAGCGCCTTGTGCTCACGCAGCACCGCCATCATGGCGGCCGTGAGTGCGGCCTCGCGCGGCGAGTCGGTCTTGGTCGAGTCGAGGTGACCGTTCCAGACCGACTTCCGGATGAGGATCCGACCGCGCGCCTCGTCGAGGTCGTCCCAGTCGAGCGCGTAGAGTTCGCCAGCGCGCATGCCGGAATAGGCGAGGAGGTATACCTCCGCGTACCGCTCCGGCGTCTGCCGCTTCACCGCCTCGAGGAGCTTCGCAAGCTCCTCCTGGTTCAGCGTCCCCTTCTCCCGTCGCCCGGTCGGCCGAGCCTTCGGCGGCCGCACTCGGCTCGTCGGGTCGGCCGGGAGCCCGTGCTCCGCGACCGCGTCCTTGACGAGCGTCGTGAGAACCCGCCACCAGCCGGTGACGGTCTCCCGTGCGTACGCCTTGCCCGACTTCATCTTCGCCTTCTCGGCGAGGGCGACCCAGTCCTCGATGTCGCTCCGAGAGAGCTCAGCGAGGGGCAGGTTGCCCAGGTGAGGGAGGATGAACAGCGAGAGCTTCGCCTCGTAGTTCGTCGCCACGCTCGGGCGAACCCGTGTCGCCCGCCGCGACAGCCACTGCACTGCGTAGTCGGAGACGGAGAGCCCGCAGGTCACCGTCCGAGAGCGTGCCGCGGGGCTGTCCCCGCCTGCGCCTCGCGCCTGCGCCTTCATGTGTCCGAGTTGTAAGAGAACGTCCGCCTCTCGCATGCCCGCGGGGAGCGTCTTCGTCACTTCCTTCAGCTTTCCGGTCTCGCCGCTCACCGCGGTCGTCCGGATCTTCCATTTTCCGTCCGGGAGTTTGAACACGCCCGGATGTCTCGTTGCCTTCTGCATTGTCATGGTCGTCTCCACGTGGGCCGGGGCCGACGAGGGACGATGCGGTGCCGGGGCGAAGCCTAGGCTGCCAGTCGTGTCCCAAGCAAGCGGATAGCCACAGGTCAAGGTCGGCGCGATGAAACAGGTAGGTGCCACGGCGACCCGCGCGGCCCGAAGGACGCAGCTCACCGCGTTGAACAAGAGCTCGAACCGATGAGGGATTTCCGAGTCTCAGGTAGTCGGTCGCTTCCTCGGTGGTGAGGTAGGGAGAGCCCCCGCGCCGCTCCTTCGGTGCTTCAACACCGACGCTGTCGTGCGTCCCGGCGCTCATTCGAACCACCGCCACCGGGGGAACTCCCGGTTCAGGTCAACGGGGCGGAGGGAGACCGGTGACGCAAAACGCTCCCCCTTGATGTCGGAGAGCGCTGCGACGCGCGCCACCCGGAGAAGGGCTGGAAAGTGAACCAAGGCGCTCTCGGCTTCGAGTGCCTGTGGCTCCGGTTCCCAATCACTGGGACTCTTGAGTCGCACGTCGAGGTAGGCGGCCGCGAGCACGGTATTCGGCCAAGCGAAGGGGGCCGAATCGAGGCGAGCGGTCGAGAGCTTCATTCGTGCCACCGACGACGCACCAGCCCCCCGGCGATGAGCGCATCGCGCTCCATACGAACACGGTTGGCGGCGTGGCGGGTGTTTCCAGCAGCGAACGCAGTCGGATGTTCGCTCCGGAACCGTCGGAAGTCGTCGAGCCGCCAGAAGACGTCTTCGCCGAACCCATCCGAGAGCACCCGCGTGACGGGAGCGACCAAGGTCAACCGGTCGGCGCCCGTGGGCTCACCGGCGGCCTCGAGGACGTTCACGGCGTGATCGATGTTGTCGTCGGGCGCGTCCGTGAACGTGCACCAAACCACGCGGAAGTATGACGCCCCGTAATGCGCTTTCGCCGCACCTGATGCCACAAACTGGGCGTAGTGGCGGGCGCGGTCGCTGACCACCCGAAGCGTGCTCGCGGTGCCCTGTACTTCGACCATAAGCGCGGTCTTCGCACCCCCGGCTTCCAGCACGGCCACGAGGTCCGGCGCGACGGAGGTGGCGCCGTCCGCCCTGTTCCACCACGCGCTCTTGTCGTGGACGAGGTGCGCGAGTCCGACTCGGTTGTCGAGCCGGACGTACCGGAGCACCTCGGCTTTGACCGCTTGCACGAGGGCTTCGTGCCGCCGGTTGGTCTCGCGGGCGCGGCTCTGATGTTTGGCGCGACACCGCGTCGGGAGGTCCTGGCCCTCTGGGTACGCGCGGAGGGCCTCGACCCCGCGCTCCAAAATGAACCAGCACGCAGGCGAACGTCCGACTGCGGTCGGGATTGTGGTCGCCCCGATGAGGGCGGCCTTCCGAAGGCCGTCCAGCACCTGCCAGCACTTCTTGAGGCGCGTCTCCGGCTTCGTGTCCCCCTGGTCGAAGAAGGCGCGCATCGGGATTTGCGTGGGAACTGGCACGGACGACTGGGCGAGAAACCGCAGCACCTGGCGCGTCCGAGCCACGGGAAGAAGGTCGCCGTAGTTCATGCCACCCCTCCGAGACCCGGGACCGGGCCAGCCAAGCTTTCGATTATCTCCGCATCGAGAACGGCACTTGGGGCGAGAGCCCGCGCAGACTCGCCGCGGAGCGCCCGGGCGGCCGCGATCGTCCTGCTAACACGGCCCGTGAGTTCCTCCTCGATGTCACTGCGCAGGCGCCCATGGATCTGGAGAGACGCTTCGCGGAATGCCGCGACCTGCTCCGGGTGGACGTTCGGTGTGACCGGCCGCACGACCTTCACCCGAACGGGCTGCTCGCCCCCGACCGCGATTGTGCACTCACCAACGCCCTGCGAGAGGAGTTGGCGCAGCGCCAGCCGGGTCTGGTCATCTCCGCCAAAGTATGTGATCGACGAGACCTCGGTGAACTCCTCGGCCGCCACGAACGGGGTCTCGGCTGTTGTGGAACTCTGCGACGTGCTCCAGCCTTCGGCGAACGACTCGGCCGAGCTGGAACTGAAGGAGTCGACTTCTCTGCCGTCGGGCGCGCGGCCAGGTTGGTACGTTGAAGAGCTACCGTGACCGCTCCCGCTGCTTCTGCCCTCACTCCAGGATTCGGATGAGGCAAACCCGTGAGAGGTCACGAGACGCGTTTCCTCGACTGGACGGAACTTGGTTTGGCTGAGGCGGTGCTTCTCGGCCATAGGGTCGAACGCTGAGCTGAAGAGCTCCTTCGCCCCCCACTCGGCATCGGCGAGGCCGACGTTGAAGCAGATGCGTACGGTGCTGTCGCCGAGGATGCCGGCTGCGACCGCCTCGCTTTCCTTACGCATCTGTTCAGTATGCTGAAAGGCCGACCAGAGGTGGACTCCGAGGGACCGAGCCTTCTCGTAGCACTGCGATACACTTTCGTCGGTGAACCGCTCGGCCTCATCAATGAATACATGGACAGGCGGGCGGCCCGTCTCTTCGCTCTGGCGTCGGCTCCACATCCAGGCGACGAGTTGGTGAATGATGGCCTGTCCGATGATGCGGCTCTCAGCCGGCGAGAGAGACGGCGACTGCCCGAGGTCAACAAGCACGACCTGACCCGGCCGCGTCATGATGCGCTGCCAGGGAATCCCCGTCTTCGCAGCTCCCATGCAGATTCGGGTGGCTGGAGACAACCTGACCAGGGCCCCCCTGTTCTCAAGAGCGCTGAGGCGGAGGGCGACGTCGTAGTCCCCCATGGCTGCGAGCTCAGCGAACTTCTGATGGTAGATGGGGTCGGGGAGCGCGTCAGCGACGAGATCGAGGACGGCGTTCCGGAAGGTCGGGTCGACCGCACTCGTGAACGGGACGACCTCGTTCAGGGTGCATCCAGTCGGAGCGCCGGCCAACACAGCCAAGGTCAAGATGCCGTACGCGTCGAGCCAGGGGCTCGGGCCGGTGTCGCCGAAAAACTGCTTCAGCCCCCCGAGCGCCGTACGGGCTACCGCACCGGGCTCCCAGCCGGGAAAGACCTCCAGGTAGTTCACTGGGACAACACGCTCGTCCTTGCTGCCCGGCGCGACGACCGTGACGTCCTCGGGTTGCCGGCCGAGCGCAATGGCCACCCGGAGCAAGCGGTCTGTGGCGTCGCCCTTCGCGTCGAGTATGAGGACGTTCCGGCCCGCCAGCATCGCCTGAGTCGCGACTGCGATCGTCAGTTCGGTCTTGCCCTGCCCGCTGCGACCGAGAATTGCCGAGTGGCATTCGAGAGCCTTCCAACTGATGCGATACGCGCTCTGGGATGAGCACACCCCGATGAGTGGCCCGCTACCGACCGCGTGATTGCGACGTACCGAGCGTCCGAGACGCTCCCTGGCCCATTTGAGCCGCTGGGCGAGTGCGTCGTCGAACGACTGCACGCGGGATTGCTGGCTCATGCGGCACCTCCCACGGGGCCAGCGACCAAGCCGCCGCTGGCAGCATCGATGGCATCCAGCCCGAGCCGGTCACGGACTTGTCCCATGAGATTACGCGCGGTTTCCACCCCGAGCCGACTGGCCACCGACGCCTCAAGGTCTAAGAGCCCTTCCAGGAATCGCAGTTCGGCCTCGGCGCGAGAGCGCAGTTCCTCAAATGCCTGATTGACGCCGTCGTGAATCCGACTCGGCGTGGGTTGGGCCGGATGGGCCGGCGCATTCGGCGGAGTAGTCGTGGTTCTTCCGACGCCCGCTAGGGCCTCCGAGCATCGCCGCACATGCTCGAAGAACTGGATGCGGAAGTTCATGATCTCGACGGCCTGTTGTCCGCTCGTGACCGCGTACGAGTGGCACCTCCAGCACTGCGCTTTCGGATTCGGACTGAGAAGCGCCATGAGGTCGGCACCCGTTGCCAGTTCGGCCCAACTCGGGCCTGTCTGAATCGGAGGGGGCGGCGGGGGCGGAATCTGCGGACGGGCGGTAACGACAACGCTGGTGCTCGTCGTGGTTGCTTTCGCTGGGGGGGGCGGGGCGTGGGGGGGGGGGCCACCCCC
>SXOO01000129.1 GCA_005776725.1 Pseudomonadota bacterium
ACGTCACGAGCATCGTCGACAGCCACCTCGGCAGCTGGGCCTACGTCTACGACGACCTCGGCCGCTTGACGGGCGCCGCGCTCACCGAGAACAATCAGCCGGTCATGACCCTCGGCTGGACATGCGACACGAAGGGCAATCGCCTGACCGAGACGCGCGACGGCGTCACCACCAGCTACTCGCACAACGTCGGCAATCGCGACGGAGACCGCCTGCTCGCCATATCCGGGCCGGGCGGGACCACGAGCTACACCTACGACGCCTACGGCCGGCCGCTCACGAAGACCGCGCCCGGGAACGCCGTGACGACCTACTCGTGGGACGCCATGGGCCGCCTCTCCGGCTTGGCGCTGCCCAACGGCACGACCGCTGCGTACACGTATGACTCCTGGGGCGAACGAACTTCGAAGACCGTGGCCAGCGGCGGCAACTCCGTCACCACGCAGTACGTCCGCGCCGGCGGGATGCATTACGAATACGACGACGCGGGCGACCTCTTCGCGGTCACAGGCTTTCGAGAGGACGGCTACACACCGGAAGGGCGAACGGTCGCGACCGGCGACGTGTACTACTACCACACGGACCACCTCGGCACGCCGATCTGGCTCACAGACCTCACCGGCGCCGTGGTCTGGTCCGCGCACGTCGAGCCCTTCGGATCCGCCGACGTCGATCCAGGCTCCATCGAACAACCCTGGCGCTTTCCCGGGCAGTACTACGACGCCGAGAGCGGGCTGCACTACAACCGCCAGCGCTACTACGAGCCCGAGACTGGCAGGTACCTGAATCCGGACCCCAGCGGGCAGCGCGGAGGGACCAACACTTCGCTGTATGCGGGTAGTGCGCCTACTTCGGCACACGATCCTGAAGGGCTGTTTCCAGCTTGCGTTCAGGTAGGCCCGGTCTGCCTTCCCACAGGACCGTCCCCTATTCAACTGGGTGCAGCTGCTGCAGTTACTCTGATCACTGCGGCCGGGATGATCTGGAACGAGATGACGAGCTGCGACCCGGAGAACGACGATTCGGACAAGGACGATTGCGATGCCCTCGCCCAGGCAGCTCGACGAATCTGCGCCGAACTTCCCAGTAGCTATGCCAGGAATATGTGCTGGCGAGCTACTAATGTAATGTACGCAAACTGCCTGGCGGGCAGAGGCTTTTGGTGACCGAGATGGGCGCGCTAGTCTGGTGTGTGCCGACCAGCAGGCCCGCTCGGCTAACCCTGAACGAAAGGCGGCAAAGAATGCTCGCGTTGTCAGTGCTCGTCGATGGTATCCTCAAAGCACGTGTTGCCACAGATGGCCTGCATGTTCTTACGGTCTATGTCTCAGGAAGCAAAGCCAGTGATGAGATAGCAACTGTTGAATTACACGGCGGCTCGCATCCGGAGAGTGGCAACGCAACATTTCTAATATGGTTGAGCGAAGCGCTTCATCCTGCGCAGTGTGTGCGCGTGGAGGTCGCCACTGAAGGTGCGAACAGTCATCCAGGCAAGACAGTAGAGGATTGGTTTTCCGAACTGCCCGGAGAGGAGAGGGAGTCAGTGCCGAGTTGCGAGCAACTCACTCATGACGCTGGGCCCCATGGGCACCATCGCGACAGGTTAGCCCTTGTTGTTCATTCCTCGTCAGGAACACACGTGTCTACCGAGGTCAAGCCGGACGAACATGGGTTCAGTGCATCCTTCGACTGGAACTGGGTGAAACCGGAGCGCGTCTCTGCATCGCTCAGTACATACACGCCTGACCAGCTGCTGTCCAAGAAGGGGTCCAACCGCCACTTTAAAGAGCTGCTTCGTCCTGGCGAGTGGGCAGAGATTCGAATCGACAGTTGGACGAAGCCGCTCGCGGCAGTGCGCTGAGCGCAAGGGGCTCCGCGCCTGACCCCGCCAGGGCGTAGCCCTGGACCCATTCCGGCGGGCTCCGCCCGAGCCCGCCAGGGGGCGCGCCCCCTGGACCTCAAAGCTATTGATATGGGAGCGGATCTTCTGGACCGCCAACCATTGCAGGGACCTAGGTCGCATGTGAGTCACAGGATTTCGGGAGGACGGCTACACACCGGAGTGGCGAACGGTCGCGACCGGCGACGTCTACTACTACCACACGGACCACCTCGGCACGCCGATCTGGCTCACAGACCTCACCGGCGCCGTGGTCTGGTCCGCGCTTGTTGACGGGTAGCTCCGTCGAAGGCGATCGGTCGAGTTCTGCGCAGGTACAGCGATCGTTTCACGGCGCGGCGCGAGGTTCGGCCTCAGCGAGGTGACGGGCCGTCGGCGTGTCGGTCGATCACCGTCGGGTGGAGTGTCGCCAGCCTGGCCCCCCCGGGGGGGGGCCGCCGAACCCATCACGAGTTTGCCGTGGCGTTTGCAGTGCCAGTGATGGCATGAATCGGGGCACCTCCCCGGCACGGGGCCGGGGAGGAGGGCTTCACGGGGTTGCCGCCCCGTGCCGCCAGTACCCACGCTCTTGAAGTGGAACCGTGAGCCTTACTAGATTCGTCGCAACGTCGCTTTCGATCAAGCAGTGGTCCTTGGAACTCCCGGCGGTGGAGGCGGTGAGACCCGCCGTTTGCCCGTGCTGTGGGCGGGCGAGCCGGCCTACGGGCGAACCGCTGAACCTCCATGGGCATGGCGTCCGGGTGCGCTCGGTTCGGGGCCCTCTCGACGCCGTCGGGCCGGTCCCAAAGCAGCGGCTGGCGGTGGTGTGCCGGCGCTATCAGTGCCAATGGGTCGGGTGCGGCGCCATTGTCCTTGTTGGGCCGCGTGAGCTGGCTCCCGGTCAGTGTTACGTCGGCACGGCGATCCTGCTTGCGCTCTTCCACTGGGCGGTCGAAGGGCTGACGCATGGGAGGGTCTGGGCGAAGGTCACCGGTCACGACCCGAGAAGACTCGACCTGCCGGATCGGTGGCGAACGCTGACTCGCTGGGGCCGCGCCGCGCTGGGCGGAGCGCTCTTTCGGGGCGTCTCAGGAGACCGCGCTGGACGGATCACGCGGGCGGCGCTGATGCCGCTCCTTCAGAAGCTCGTCGGCCTCGCACCGGCAGCGAGTCGTGAGGAGCCGAACGTCATCCGCGTCAAGGAGGGGGCCTTTCACGCCGTGTGATGCCAATGACGAGCCCGGGGGCCGCCGTTCCCAGGCCACCTTCTCGGGTCCTGCCGGGGACGAGCCCTCCGTGGGACCTCTCACGCCGCCGACGCACAGTGCGCCGGTCGACAGAGAGGTGTTTCCATGAGTGCTCTGACCCCCAAGGACCATCGCGAGAAGGTGGCCCTATTCCGGTTCCATGTTCTCGAGTCCGTGCTCTTCCAGAAGATGCCCCGCGGCGTGCTGAAGGCCGAGTTCCGTCGGCTCAGCGAGATCCCCTTCGTGCCGCCCGGCCAGGATGCGAGCCGGACCTTCTCGGTCCCGACGCTCGATCGCTGGCGCCGTGCATGGCGGCGCGGAGGGCTGCCGGCTCTGGCACCCGATGCCCGGGAGGACCGTGGGCACGCGCCACCGACTCTACCGTCTGATCAACCGGAACCGTGGAGAGCCAGAATAGAAGCCACTGTCTCGGCTTGTTACCTGTCGCCAAATTTCGTCCTCTCCAAATTCTTCAGGTGTACGACACATCCAGAGCCTGCCACGGGTGCCAATCCGCGTCCACGGTAGCGGCATTCACGACGCGGCCGGTGGCGGCGCGAGGTGAGCATGGTTGCCGCACGTTGCGCTTTGGCCTGGAAAAGGGCTGGCGTTTGGTGACTGTGTAGCTTCTGCCGAAATCGGACTTGTGGCTTTGGAGGGATTGGGGTCCGCCTGAGAGGGGCGACGATCTCGCTCGGTGGGCCGCGGGGAAAGGGCCGCAGGTCCGCTCCGGGCGGGGGCGCTTGGCCCGGTGACTCGTTGCCATGCGGGCGGCACCGGCGTACCGTCAGCGTTCTCCGCCACCTGCTCTGGAGTTGCCATGAAGCGCCTGCTCCCCGTCGCCGCACTCACGCTCGCTGCCGCCTGCGCCAGCGAGGAGACCAAGACCTCCGAGACACCCGCCACCGACTTCACCTGGGAGGGCGGGGACTTCATCGTGACGGCGAACGCCGTCACGGACGGGTGCCTCGACGGCGCCGCCGACGCGGTCGCGTTGCCGGGCGGCGCAGGGAGCACGCGCGAGTTCGGCAATCCCCTCCCGTTCCCGGGGAAGGCCGGGCTGCCGGGAAAGGTCACGGTCAGCTTCGTCTCGCCGTTCTCCGCCGTGGAGACCACCGTCACCTCGCCCGAGGCGTTCAAGCTCGAGTGGGACCCGAAGCCGGTCAACAAGGACGTCGACCTCGGCGTGCTCAACAGCGCCTGGACCGGCTGCCTCGCCGACTTCGAGTTCGGGGGCCACTGGAGCGCGGTCAAGACCGCCGACGGCGACGTGAAGTTCGAGGGCACGGCCGAGTTCATCGTGACCAAGACCAACGAGAACGCCGCTTGCCCGGTCTTCGACAACCCGACGCCGTGCTCGGTGGCGTTGGACGTCATCGCTACCCGGAAGAAGTAGCCCACGCTCGCGACGCTCCTCGTCCGGCGGCGCGGCGCAATCCTCGCCGCCGCGCTGCTCATCACCGCGGCCTTCGCGGTGGCGCTGCCGTCGCTTAGAGCCGACTACGATCCGCGCTCGTTCCACCCCCAGGGCTCCCCGCTCGTCGAGGCGACGCGACGCGCCGAAGCGGTGTTCGGTGCAGACGACCAGACCGCGCTGGTCGCCGTGCTCGACTCCCAGCTCTTCACCGTGGCCGGTCTGCGCCGTGCGGCTGCCTTGACCGAGGCGCTGGGTGCCCTCGAGGGCGTAGAGCGCGCTACCAGCATCACCAACCTCCCGCGCCTCGTCGGTGACGGCGAGACCCTATCGATGGCGCCCCGGCTCCAGCCGCTCCCGGAGAGCGACGACGAGGTGGCGGCGGCGCGGCGCGACCTCCTCGGTGACCCAGAGGTCGGCGGTGTGCTTCTCGCCCCCGACGCCTACCTCGTGGCGGTGGAGGTGCTGGAGAGCTGGAGCGCGCCCGCGCGGCGCGCCGACCTGCACGACCGCATCCAGGCCGTGATCCACGACCGCTCGGAGGGATGCGAGGCGCTGCTCGGCGGGTTCCCGATGGTCCGCGTTCAGTACTCCCGCGAGCTGATGCGCGAGACCGGGCGGCTCTTCGCGGTCACCGGGCTCGCGTTGGTGGTGCTGGTGGCGCTGATGTTGCGGAGCCTGGTCGCCGCGCTGGGCGCTGTGGCCGTGGTCGCCGTGGCCAACGTCTGGACTCACGGCGCCATGGCCCTGCTGGGCGAGCCCATGACCATCCTGAGCATGCTCACCCCGATCGTAGTGCTGATCGTGGGTGTAGCGGACGCGGTACACGTGATCCTGGCGTACCGACGCCTCGAAGGCACGCCCGAGGAGCGTGCGATCGCCGCGGTCGCCGAGATGGGGCCAGCCGGCTTGATCACGTCCGTGAGCACCGCGCTCGGCTTCTTCACCCTGCTCACGGCTTGGGACGTGAGAATGCTCCGGGTCTTTGGCGTCTTCACCGGGCTGGGGGTGCTGGCGGCCTGGCTCGTCACCATGGCGCTGATCCCCGCCCTGCTGGTCCGTTTGGGCGACCGGGCGCCGCGACCGCTGCCGGAGTCTGCCGTTGCCCGGTGGCTGGTCGTCCATCCGCGGCGTGTGCTCATCGGGTCCGCCCTGGTCCTTGGGCTCATCGGCTGGGGGGCCTCCGGGGTTTCCACGAACGCGCGGATCCTCGACGGGCTCGCGCCCGACCACCCGATCATGAAGACCTACGGCGCCCTCGAGTCGCGCTTCGGCGGCTCCCTGCCGCTTCAGGTGGTCTACGAGGGGTCGCCGGAGCGGCTGACGGAGCCCGAGGTGTTGCGGCACATGGCGGAGCTGACCGCGGTGATGCGCGCGGACCTGGCCGTGGGCGCCGTGCGTTCTCCGCACCAGCGCGTCGCAGAGCTTCACGGCGCCGTGAGCGGCGAGGCGGCCACGATCCCGGAGACCGGGGCCCAGGTGTCGGAGCTGCTGTTGGCGGCCTCGTTTGCCGACCGCGACCCTTTCGAGGGGCTCTTCGCCGAGAGCGCCGGGATGGCGCGTGTCTCCGCGCTGCTGCACGAGCGGGGCTCGCACGCCACCATCGCCACGGGTGACACGGTGGCGGCGTGGCTCGCCGCGCACCCGCTCGCCGGGGTCACGACCGGGTTGGCCGGCACGGCGTGGATCGCGCCCCGAGCGTGGGAGCGCCTGCTGGACGACATGGTGTGGAGCAGCGTGCTGGCCGTGGGGCTCATCACGCTGCTGTTTGCCTTGCTCTACCGATCGGTGACCGTCGCGTTGCTCACCATTCCGTCGAACCTGGCCCCGCTCATTTGCGTGCTCTGCGCGATGCGGCTCCTCGATATCCCGGTCAAGGGCAACAACGCCGTGGTGTTCTCCATCGCCTACGGCGTGGCCGTGGACGACACGATCTACTTCCTGGCTCACCTGCGGCAGCTCTGGCGAAGCGGCCAGCTCTCCTGGCCGGAGGCGGTGGTCCGCGCTCACCGGGAGATGGCGGGGCCGCTGATCACCACCAGCGTGGTGCTTGGATTGGGCTTCGCAGTGTTCCTCACGTCCACCTTCGAGTTCTCGGTGACGTTGGGGCTGCAGATGTTGGTCTGTGTGGCGTCGGGGGCGCTCGCGGAGCTCGTGGTGATGCCCGCCCTCTTGGCGCTGCGACGGCCCTAGTCCACCCGGATCTGGCGCTCCCGCTGGAGCCGGCGCTCGCCCGTCCGTAGCCCCTGCGCCCCAACCGATTGGGCGCCGCCGGAGAGGCCGCGGCCGTCGTACGCCACGTTGGCGCCGGCGCCGTGCACGGACTCGAGCGTTTCGTCGAGGTCGGTTGTAGGGTGTGCGCGAAACGTTACCGCGCCCAAGACCGCCCCGAACGAGCTGCCATGACCACACCGAACCTCTCCAGCTTCATCTGGTCCGTCGCCGATCTCCTTCGGGGTGACTACAAGCAATCCGAGTACGGCAAGGTCATTCTGCCGTTCACCGTCCTCCGCCGCCTCGACTGCGTCCTCGAGGGCAGCAAGGCCGCCGTCCTCGCCGAACATGCGCTGCGGACGAAGTCAGGCCTGAACCCGGAGCCGTTCCTGCGGCCGAAGTCGGGCCACCTCTTCTACAACACCTCGCCGCTCGACCTCGGCAAGCTCGTCGGCGCCCCCGAGGACGTCGGGGAGAACCTGCGCGCCTACGTCCAGGCGTTCACGCCGTCGGTTCGCGAGATCTTCGAGCGCTTCGACTTCAGCGCCCAGATCGACCGCCTCAGCAAGGCCGGGCTCCTCTACCTCGTGACGGAGAAGTTCGCGCGCATCGACCTTCACCCGGATGTCGTCACCAACGCCGAGATGGGCGCGGTCTTCGAGGAGCTCATCCGCAAGTTCG
>SXOO01000130.1 GCA_005776725.1 Pseudomonadota bacterium
GAGCATGTCGATCTTCTCGAGCTGACTGGCGGCGCCGTATTCGTGCGTCATGACATACAGCGAGAGATCCACGAGCTCCGCGATCGACGAGTCGGACTGCCCGATGCCGGGCGTCTCCACGATGATCAGGTCGAAGCCCGCTGCGGCGACCACCCGCAGCGCGTCGGGCAGCGCCGCAGCGAGCGACGAGGCTCCGCGCGTGGCCAGGGAGCGCATGAACACCCGCGAGCTGCCGTCGCTCGCGCGGCTCAGCGGCCCCGGGACCACGGAGTTCATCCGGATCCGGTCGCCCAGCAGCGCGCCGCCCGACCGACGGCGCGTGGGGTCGATGGACAGGATCGCTACACGGCGCTCCGCCGTTGCGAGCAGGAAGCGTCGGACGAGCTCGTCCGTGAGCGAGCTCTTCCCCGCGCCGCCGGTGCCCGTGATGCCCAGGATCGGCGCGCGAACCGCGGGCGCAGCCAGAGCTCGGACCGCCTCGGGGGCGAGCTCCGCCAGGGTCAGCGCCTTGCCCACCGCGAGTGCGTCGCTGGCGCGCAGGCGAGGCAAGAACACGCTCGGGTCTGGCAGAGTCACCCGCAGGCGCCCGAGCAGGTCGTCGATCATCCCCTGGAGCCCGAGCGCCCGACCGTCGTCGGGCGAGTACAGCCGGGTCACCCCATACTCGTGCAACGCAGCGGCCTCGGAGGGGAGGATGGTCCCCCCACCGCCGCCAAAGATGGCGATGTCGGCGCCGCGCTCCCGGAAGAGGTCGAGCATGTACTTGAAGAACTCGACGTGACCGCCCTGGTAGGAGGTGATCGCCACGGCCTGGGCGTCCTCCTGAATGGCGCACTCCACGATGTCTTGGACGGCCCTGTCGTGCCCGAGGTGGATCACCTCCGCGCCAGAGGCCTGGAGGACCCGGCGCATGACGTTGATGGCCGCGTCGTGGCCATCGAAGAGCGACGCAGCGGTGACGATTCGGACGGGGGCGCTCATGCGACCGTTCTCTAGCAGACTTTCCGCCAGAACCGCCAGCCCGCGGCCCGCTAGGCCCGCTAGGCGACCGGACCGCTCAATGGCGGCAAGCCGCACGATGGCGACGGCGAGCGCGGCGTGACTCAGGTTGGCGCGGCCGCGCGCAGCCCCTCGCCACCGTTGCCATGGGCCGGCCGGCGGCTACCTTGGACTCACGCTCGGCCACGTCACCCGCGCGAAAGGAGCGCCCTGCATGGAAGACCCGTCCACCCACTGGGAGAATGTGTACGCGACGCGTCCCTCCGACCGGGTGAGCTGGTACCGCCCGCACCTCGAGCTGTCGCTCTCCTTCATCGAGCGGGCGAAGCCCAGCGCAGAGTCCGTCATCGTAGACGTAGGAGGCGGGGCCTCCACCCTAGTGGATGACCTGGTCGACCGCGGTCACACGCGCGTAACCGTGCTGGATCTTTCGGCTGCCGCGCTGGACGTGGCTGCGCGCCGGCTCGGGCCCAAGGCCTCCGCCGTGGACTGGCGCGTGGGCAACGTGCTCACCGTCGAGCTCCCTGAAGCGAGCGTGGACGTGTGGCACGACCGCGCGGTCTTCCACTTCCTCACCGACCCGGCCGACCGCGCGCGCTACGTCGAGGTGGTGCGGCGCGCGACGAAGCCGGGCGCTCACGTCCTCGTGGCCACCTTCGGGCCCAACGGCCCGGAGCGCTGCAGCGGCCTCGAGGTGGCGCGTTACACGTCCGACGCCATCCACGGCGTCTTCGGCGCCGGCTTCGTGAAGGTCTCGGAGGCCACCGAGACCCACGAGACCCCGTGTGGTAACGCGCAGGAATTCGTCTACTGCTTCTGTAGGCGGCCCACGGAGTGACGGGCGCTCCGGGGTCGATGAAGGCCCAGGAGCGGCAGCCGCGGGTGTGTCCAAGCCCTTCGTTGGACCCACGGTTCTACCCGAAGGGTACCCGGGCCCGCTCGGTGAAACTAGGAACAGCGCGATCTAGCTGAGCCCGATCGCGACCTGGGCGCCATCGGCCATCTGCTGCCCGTTCTCGTCGAGCCGCGCGTTCATCGTTGCCTTCTTACCGGTCGGGCACCCGGTCTTGATCTCGTTCATCCCTGGGCCTCCTGGAGAGCAGCCCGGCGAGCCGGACCGGCGCCATGCTGAAGAGAGGTGAGGCCCGCGTTAGGCCGAAACGCGCCGCCACGCGTTTCAGCCGGCCGCACCCAAGCCACGGAGAGCCCCATGCATCGACGCCAACTTGCCTCCTCGTCGCCCACAGCACCGGTCGCCAGCCAACGCGCCACGCTCGCAACCTTCCGCTCCGCCCTTCGGGTGGTCTGCACCACGGCGGTCCTCGCGGCCTCGAGCGCGTTCGCGACCGAGGCCCCCTTTCAAGCACTGCCCAAGGCGGCCGAAGGGGCAGCGAGTGGCCTACAGCTCAAGGTGCTCCGCTACGACGGCAACACCAACGGTGGGATGGTGGTGAAGGTGCACAACCCCACCACGACGATGCGGACCTTCGAGGCGCAAGGCCTCTATTTCGTCCCGAACATGAAGCCCGATGATGCGCCTCAGCGGCTCGGAGCGGCTGGGCCCTTCAGCGTCGAGCGAGGCGGGACATGGGTCACGGACGAGAAGCTGGAGCTGGCGGCTGGGGCGTCGGTTACGCTGCGCCTGGAGGTGTTCTGCATCGACTCGCACCGCTCGAGCCCCTCCGCCGAGACGCCTTTCCGGCTCGCCAAAGCGCGTCTGCCCAAGGGGATCAGCGGACCCATCGAGGCGGGCACCAAGGCGATCCTCCAGGGCAACAACGCGAAGACGGCTCGCGAGGCCTCCGATGCGGTGCAGGAGCACGTTTGGAAGACCCGTAACAAGCAGTGGATCCCGGTGGAAGGCGAGCGCGCGGACGAGCGGGCCGCCCCGACGCCGCCGGAGCAGCGGATGGAGCCGATGCAGGAGCAGCGCATGGAGACCGAGCCGAGGGAGAAGCTGCGTTGATCGAAGGCCGCGGCCTCGCGGCGCACTCAGCTCGCCCGCCTGCACATCCCCACGGCACACCGGCAGGTCTCAGCTGAGCGGCTGGCAAGAAGCGAATGTCGTCACCGCCGCCGAGTGACCCGATGCGGCAGCGGCCAGTGCTGGGGACACGACCCGACGCACAGGGACGTGCCGATGCTCCCGTCGAGCGTGTCGATGCAGAGGCCGCGTGTGGGGGAGGGTGCAGGGGCGCGCCGCCCCATGAGTCAGGAGCGGCGCGCCACGGGAATCACGGGGTCAGGGTGATCTGGTCAATGAGGACGAGCGTGTCGTAGGAAGTGTCTGACTCGTCGTTCACCTCGAAGACCAGCGTCCCCGACTCGGCGCCGGCCGGCAGCGTCACCGTCGCGGTGCTCCACGGCGTCACCCAGACGTCGCCCCCCTCGCCTTGGTCGAGGTCGACCTCGGACTCGGTGAGACCCACGTAGTGCGCACCGACCGGGTTCTCGTCGCTGCCCTGGGCGCCCTTCTCCAGGCACAGGTCGTTGACGCGTCGCGCAAACAGCGTCTGGACGCCTGCGGAGGTGCGCAGCTTCACCACGAAGGCGTCGTTGAAGCCGCTGCCACAATACTCTCTGAACTCCTCCGAGTAGAAGCGCCACTTGAACGTGAGGGTCGTGGCCCCGTCGGCGCACATGCCGCGCGCCGCCCGGTTGTCGATGGGCACGGTGAGCCCCGTCGACAAGCGCAGCATCGCGGTGCCCTCCGGCGCCGCGGTGACGCCGAAGGAGCCGATCACGCCAACGTCGCCCTCCATGGACCACCCGACGAGCGGCGCGCCGCCCTCGAAGCCGAAGGCCTTGCAGCCGCCTTCGCCACAGAAGGAGCAGGCGTCGACGCAGGACTCCGTCACGTCGCACCCCTCACCGACGCCGCACTGCTCGCAGGAGCCGAAGCACCCGTTGTCGCCGCAATTACCCGGCAGGCAGACCGGCGTGCACACCTCGCAGACTCCGGCGCCACTGCAGGTCGAGCCCGCGATGCACTTCCCACAGGAACCACCGCAGCCGTTGTCCCCGCAGCTCTTGCCGGCGCACGCCGGCACGCACTTGGCCGCGCAAGTCCCCGCGGGCGTGCAACCCTGGGTGGCATCACAGGCGCCGCAGGTCCCCCCGCAGCCGTTGTCGCCGCAGGTCTTGCCCACGCAATCAGGCACGCAGGCGACGCAAGTACCGACGCCGCCGCAGGTCTGGCCCACGGAGCAGGTCCCACACGTTCCGCCGCAGCCGTTGGGCCCGCAGGTCTTGCCGGCGCAGTCCGGCGTGCAGACCTCACAGGTCTGAGCCGCACTGCACGCCTCGCCCGCGCCGCAGGTGCCGCAGGTCCCTGAGCACCCGTTGCTACCGCAGCTCTTGCCGGTGCACTGGGCGACACAGTCACAGGTCCCCGCCGGGGAGCACGTCTCGTCGACCGCGCATGTGCCGCAGACGCCGCCGCATCCGTTGTCGCCGCACTGCTTCCCGACGCAGGTCGGCGTGCAGCAGGCTCCTGCTCCCGCGCAGATCTGGCCCGCCGGGCAAGCGCAGGTGCACACGCTCGTCAGCACGGGTACGGTGCAGCTCCAGTTGGCCTCGACCGTGCATGTAGCCCCGCAACCGTCTCCGGCCTTTGTGTTGCCGTCGTCGCAGGCATCGGCCGCGGTCTTGATGCCGTCGCCACAGACGCCCTTTTCGGTGCAGATCCCGGCCGCGCACACCTTCGTCGCCGCTCTCACGACGCCGAAGATGTAGCCGTGCGCGTCGTGCCCGCCCGTATTGTCGATCTCGAGCTCGATGTGATCGGCGCTGGGCGGGATCAGGTAGAACATGTACCCGTCGGCCCCGTCGCCACCGTCGCTGTAGATGGTGGACGGCGGCGAAAACACGGTCTTGTTCCCCGAGTTGAACGCGTCCACGGCCTGGTGGCTCGCCAGCTCGATGGGGATGCTCGCCGTGATGGTGGTCGGCCCCTCGGTGGGACCTCCGGCCGTACCCGCAATGCCCAAGACGTAGGTGTAGCCATCGCCGATGCTCGCCGCGGGCTTGTCGAAGGCGAAGCGGAGCTTGCCCTTCAGTGGCGCCCCGCCGAGCCCGAGGACGTCGATGTAGGGCATGTTCCCCTTCCAGCCGAGGACCATGTTCAAGGCCTCCGAGAATATGCTCCCGTCTGCGGTATTGGGCGGTGAATACATCACGAAGAGCCGCGCTGTGCTCTCCCCCTTCGCGTTGGACTTGGCGGTCAAGGTGATCTCGCGCACCTGGTCGAGCCCGGCCACCTTGATGGGCACACTGATCTTGATGTTGCTGGTCGGGTCGTCTGCCGTCAGGGTCTTGAGTACTTGAGGCAGGCTGGCGATGTCGTTCCACCACAGCTCGGAGGCGTTACACTCCGCATCGTTGGCGCAACCGCAAACGCCCGCCGGCAGGCACTCGAGCGCGCCGGGGCAGGTGCCGCAGGTCCCGCTACAGCCGTCCGAGCCGCAAGTCTTGCCGATGCAGCTCGGGACGCACACGGTCTTCGTGCACTTCGTGGTCGCGCCGACCTCCGTGCAGGAGTAGCCGGCCTCGGTGGCAGCGCAGTTTGCGCTGCACCCGTCATTGTCCGCCGTGTTCCCGTCGTCGCACGCCTCGGTCGAGGACTTGATGCCGTCGCCGCAGGTGCTCGTCTCAGTGCACGTGCCGCCGCCCGCCGTGGAGCAGATCTGTCCCACGTTGACGATGCCCACCCAGAAGCCGAACGTGTCCGCTACGGTCCCCGCGTCGGCGAGAGACAGCGTGAGCGACGACGCATCCTTCGGCAGAACGAAGAACTGGAACTGGGTGTTGGTGCCGCTCTTCGGCCCGGTGATCGTCTGCGTCGACGGGTCGTAAGCCGCATTGATCTGCCCGCCCCACGCGTCGAACGTTCCGATGGGCTCCAGCGGCAACGAGGACGTCAGCTTGAGGGGCCCCTGCCCGGGATGAGCCAGCGCGGTCACCCCGAAGATGTAGTACCACCCAGCGCCCTTGTGGGTCAGGGCCGACTGGCCAAAGTCGAAGGTCGCGTCGCCCGCGTTCTGCTTCACCCCGGCCGGGACGTTGATGTTGATGTACTTGAACGGCCCGTCCCACCCGAAGGTCACATTCTTGATCACGCTGGATGTGAAGCTCTTGCCCGTCGCCTTCGCAGGCGCCGTGAACGGGGCGACCGGCCAGCCATTCGAGCGGTAGAACTTGACGTCGATGCCGTCGAGCGGGACCGACAGCGGAGCCGCCTTGGTCGGAGTCTTGGCGCTGATGAACGTGCTGAGATTGTTCCAGATCACCTTGCCCTGGGAGCACTGCGCCGCGTTTACGCAGACGCCGGCGTCCGTGCAGGTGTCCTTCGTGCAGCCGGACCCGTCGTCACAGCTCCCGCAGGTGCCGCCGCAGCCGTCGTCGCCACACTTCTTGACGCCACAGTTGGGTACGCAGGTCGTCTTGCAGGTCCCCGCCGCGCAGTACTGCCCGCCGGGGCAGCCGCCGGGGCAGCCGGGCTCACACTTGCCGTCCGCGCACTGCTGGCCACTGGGGCAGTTGGCGGCGGTCTGGCAGCCCACGGTGATCACTTGGGCCGTGCACTCCTTGCTGGTGGGCGTGTAGTCGAATAGCCCCGCGGACAGCGCCGTAGCGCCGGGCAGCGTCTTCCCCCACCAGTTGTCTGCGCGCTTCTCGCCGCACTCGAGGCCCTGCTGGACGAAGGAGCCAGCGCCGTTGGTCGTGAAGAGCAGGTAGCTGGACCGCTCCAGGCACGGGTACAGGTGGACATCCACGCCCGGAGCCGGGGAGCCGTCCGGGTACTTCGTCTGGAAGTCAACGCAGCACCGGTCGGCGGCCGGAACGATGCACTTGATGTCGATGTTCCACCACGACAGGTGGGGGAGTTGCGCTGACCACGTGTCGCCGTTGTTGGTAGCCGTGCCCTCTTCCACCCAGATGCCCTCATCCTCGTCGAAGGACCAGAGCGGGGCTGCTGGGGGGGCATCGGGGGCCGCTGGGAGCGCCAGCTCGAGCGTCTTTCCTTCGGCCACGTCGAGCTTTTTTTCACCCTGACTGATCTCGATGTCCACCATGCCGTGAGAGATTAGCGGCACGGTCACGCCTTCCTCCACGACGACCATTGGCGCCGGTGAGGTGGTGGGGCCGGCCTCGCCGGGCGCCACGTACACCACCGCGACGTCCACCTCGCCCGTGACCTTCGCCCCGGTCTCGTCGACGAGCCCGTCCTTGGGGATGACCAGGGAGCCGATGTCCGCCGATGCCACGGTCAGCTCGACCGTGGCCCCGTCGGTGACGTTGATGGTGGTCGTGAAATCCGGCTGAAAGAGGATGGCCTCGAAGGACAGGCTAGGGGCTCCAGCCGGCGTCATCGGGCGGAAGGTGTTAGCGTAGCCCTCCTTGGAGATGATGATGTTGGTCTCGCCGTCGGCGGGGATGTCGAGGAGCGCATGACCCAGCGCGTCTGTGAGACCGCTTGCCTCTCCGCCGGCCACCGTGGCGCCCGCCACAGGTAGGCCCGCACGGTCCAAGACATGGACGACGAGCTGGGCCGTGGTGGGCGGGACGGCGACGTCCTGGCCCACGTCCTCCGCGACGTCGGGCTCCGACGTGTCCGTCACGGCTGTGTCCGCTTCCTCGCCGGTGTCGCCCGCCGTGTCAGTGATGAAACCGGTATCGGCCGGCTGGCTGGTGTCCGCGCCCGCGTCGCTCGCGACATCCGGCGTGCCTCCTGTGTCCGGAGCGCCGGTACCATCCGAGCCGACATCCTCAGTGGACGGCGTCTCGGAGGCGGCCGTGCAGGCCGCCGCTATGATCGTGCAGCCCGCCAGAAGGCCGGTTGCTATTGCTCTAAATGTACGCATGTACTAATTGTCTCCACGGCTTTGTGCCGACCCGCATTACTCGTCTGCGCCGCTTGTACGCTCCGACATGACCCACAGCAAGCGAATACGAGTGCCGCTAGACTCTTCGCTTGGTATCTTCCAGCCAAACCCAATAACAAATGTGGTGCAAAGGCCGCCAAATCAGCCATCGAGTGCACTCGGACGACTTCACTGGAGGAGGACTGGGGTTCGGGTGCGGAGTCTTCGGCGCCGCCTTCGTCAAGGCCTCGGAGGCCACCGAGGCCCCCGAGACCCGGCGGGTAGCGCCCAGGAGGGCGTCTACCGCTTCTGTAGGCGGCCCACGAAGTGACGGCGCTCCGAGGTCGATGCAGGGACAGGAGCGGCAGCGCCAGGCCCTGCCCGACCACCAAGACGGAGTGAGAGCATTGAACTATTCGCGGTGAGCTCGGAACTTCCAGGAGCGTGGGGTGTCCAAGCCCTTCGTTGGACCTCCACTCCTTCCCCGCGGAGCCCCCATGCTGACCCTGCTGCTGACCGCTGCTCTCTCCTCTCCGCCCACCGCCTGGCACGAACCCGGAGGCTTGAAGCTGCTCGTACCTTTAGGTGCGGCCGTCGAGCTCCTCGACGCTGACGCCGCGTCCCTCTTTCGCGCCACGGCCTCCTCGGACCCAATCTTCATCCCCGGCGAGGGCACCGACCCGCTCCTGCGTGTGGTGCGTATCGACGGCAAGCCGATGTCGCTCGCGAGCCTGTTCCCAGCCGTAGACGTGCTCGCGCTGCTGCCGCCGGCCGTGTCGCCGGGACTGCCGGTGGACTTCCACGTCGCGGTGCGACCGCGCGAGGGGCACGACGCTGCGCTGGGCGGCGTACGCGGCTTCCTGAGGCTCGACTGCGCGGCGACGCGCATCGAGCGTCACCTCGTCACGGACGAGGCCGGCGTCGCGCGGCCGCTTCCGCCCGCAGAGGCGGGGCAATCCGCGGCGGTTATGGTGCCCCTCCGGTTCATCGAGGCCGCAGGAGGGGACGCGGCGCCAACCCACTGCGAGCTCAGCCTGAGCCTCGGAGGCGCCCTCATCGACGGACGGGCCAAGCTCGTCACCGGCACCCGCGCCCTGCTCAGCGCCGACCGGCCGATCTACCGGCCCGGCGACACGGTGCACGCCCGCGCCTTGATGCTGGATCGGGCCACGTCGCGCCCCCGGGGCAAGGTGGCCGTGGCGCTGTCGCTCTCGGACGACGCCGGCACCGTGATCGCGCGCGAGACGCGCACCACCTCGGACTTCGGCCTCGCGCACGCCACGCTGGTAGTGCCGCCCTCCACGCGCGGCGCGAAGCTCACGCTGGAGGCCAAGGCGGGCGAGGCGAGCGCGAGCCGGAGCCTCGATCTCGGCCAGTTCGTGAAGGCGGGCCTCGAGGTCGCGCTCACGGCGCCGAAGAGCGTCCGGCCCGGGACCCCGTTCACCGTCGAGCTCACGGCAACGCGCCTCGACGGCGGAGCGGCCGGCGGTGCCGACGTCGAGCTCCGGGTCGGCGACACGCTCCTGAGGGGCCGGACGGAGGCGACCGGGCGCGCCACCTTCGGCCTGGACGCGCCGAAGGCTGGCAGCGGCGCACTCGCGCTCGCCGCGCGCGTAGAGACCCAGGGCGGCCAGCTCGGGCGAGCGGAGCGCGCCGTCGCGGTGGTAGCGGAGGGCCTCACGCTCTACGCCATCCCAGAGAGCGGCGTCGTCCCCGCTGCGGTACCGTCCGCGGTCTGGGGGCTGGTGGTCGACGGCGAGGACCGGCCGGCCGCTGGGGTCGCGGTGTCCGGCGGCGGCGCCTCGTGCTCCACGGACGCCCAGGGCATCTGCCGGCTCGCCCTGGAGCCGAGTCGCGCGTGCGGCCCCGCCGGGGGACGCCCGTGCACCGGGACCTCAGAGTTCGTCCGCGTCTCCGTGGCAGCGAAGGGCGGCGGAGTGACTCACCGGGAGCTGAAGGTCGGCGAGGGCGCCTTGCTCAGTCTGGACGAGGCGCTGCTGGAGCCCGGGCGCCCGATCAGAGCGCACTACCGCGCCGCGGCGCCGGACGGTGCTGCGGTCCGCCTGGAGCTGCTCTCCGACTCGCAGGCGCTCTGCAGCACCGCCTCGGTGCTCTCGGCGCGCTCGGCGTCGCTGGAGCTCGAGGTCCCGCGCGCCGCCGCCGGCACCCTGCTCCTCCGCGCCCTCCACTTCGACGGCGCGGGGCGCCCGCTCGGCGGCGACGTCCGGCTCGTCCTGGTCTCGCCGCCCGGCGACATCGACCTCACGGTGTCTGCCGATCAGGCCGTCTACGGCCCGCGAGACACCGCGGCGCTCACGTTCCGAGCGAAGGACCGCATGGGTCGCCCAGCGATCGCTGCCCTGTCTGCGGTGGCGGTGGACAAGGGCCTCGAGCTCTTTGGCCTGGAACAGCCTGGGATCGAGCGGGCGGTCGCGCGCCTCGGCCCCTCTTGGGCGAAGGTTGAGACCCCGGTCCCCGACTGGGCGCGAGAGGCGCTGCTCGCCGCGGGCGACCGACGGCGCCTCGAGCTCCTCGCCTCGGCCGCGGCCCTGAGCCTCGAGCTGCCGAAGCCCAGCGAGACCGGGCCCGAGCGCCTGACTGCCGCGCGCCGCGCCTTCACCGCGCAGCTGCAGCGCCGCGCCGACGCGCTCGGCAAGGCGCTCTCCACCTACTACCGCGAGAAGAAGGCGGCGCGGGGCAAGGCCATGACCACGGACGCGCTGATCGCCGGTGGCGCCTTCGCAGCCGACCAGCTGGTCGACCCCTGGGGGCTGGCCGTGCGCCCGACCTGGAAGCCCGACGCCGAGTGTTGTGAGCACGGCTTCGAGCTCATCTCCGCAGGCGCGGACGGCCGCTTCGGCACTGCAGACGACGTCGCCGTCGCCGCGGAGTTCAGCGGGTGGGCCCAGTGCAAGCGACGTTGCGTCTATCACCACTCTGCCCACGCCGGGTTTGGTACCGGGACCGGCGCCTACTCCGGCGTCGTGCACACGATGCGGGGCGTGGCGCGGGCGGGCCTCGGCGCCCCGCCGCTCCGCGAGTGGTTCCCCGACACGCTCGCGGTGTTGCCGGAGCTCATCACCGGCGAGGACGGCACGGCCGAGTGGCGTCTGCCCCTCGCGGACGCGCTCACGACGTGGCGCATCGACGTCCGGGCGGTGGCCCAAGACGGAGGCCTCGGCGCCGCCACGCTCGACCTCCCCGTACGACAACCAATCGCCGTCGACGCCGCGCTCGAGCCTGAGCTCGTCCTCGGAGACACCCTGGTGCTTCCGGTGGAGGTGCGGAACGGCACGGCGAGCCCTGCGACGTTCTCGCTCACCACCACGCTCGAGGGCGCCGCGTCCCTCGAATCGCCATTACCGCCGTCCGTCGACGTCCCTGCCGGCGGCGCCGTGGTCTTGCCCCTCTCAATCCGGGCGGCGCGGGTCGGCCCCGCGAAGCTCACCCTGGACGTTCGCGGGCCCGCGGGCGGCGACCGCGTACGACGGGCGTTCGTTGTCGTGGGCGGCGGCGTCCCCACCGAGTCCACTCGCGAGGGGGTGCTCGCCTCGCCGGCCGCGCCCAGGGGTGGCGACGCGCCTATCGAGCTCGCCTTCGCGGCCCCAGCGGGCGGGATCCGCGGCACCGAGCGTGTCCAGCTCCGACTCTATGGCGGCGTGCTCGGGGCCGCCGTGGAGGGCCTCGACGCGCTGCTGGCAATGCCCAGCGGGTGCTTCGAGCAGACCTCCGCAACCACGTACCCGAACGCGCTGGTGCTCGACTACCTGAAGCGCCGCGCGCTCGACGCCCCCGAGGTGGCCACGCGCGCCAAGACGCTGCTCGAAGCGGGCTGGGAGCGCCTCAAGGGATACGAGGTCCAGGGCGGCGGCTTCTCGTGGTTCGGAGACGCGCCAGCCAACCAGGTGCTCACGGCGTTCGGGCTCATGGAGTTCGAAGTGATGGGCCGCCACATGCCGCTCGACGCCGCGCTCCTAGCGCGAACGCGCAAGTGGCTGCTGGCCCAGCGGAGCCCAGAGGGCTTCTGGAAGCCAGACGCCGAGTACCTCCACGCCGAGGCCTGGTCCGACGTTCAGTCGGGAGCGCTCCCGGTCACCGCATACATCACCTGGGCCCGCCTCGAGGCGGGCGAGCCCGTCGAGACGCTGGCGCCCTCGCTCGCGTGGCTCGAGCGCGAGGCGGGCGCGGCGAAGGACCCCTATACCCGCTCCGTCGTCGCATTGGCCCTCGCCACGGCCCACGCGCCCTCCGGAGCGAGGTACACGGCAGCGCTGGCCGACACCCTCTCACGGAGTCAGTCCGACGCCGCATCGCCCGGCGCCGCACGGACGTTCGCGCACCTGTCGGCGGCCAGCGCCGCCACGGTGACTCACGCGGGCGGCGATACTGCGACCTTGGAGACCACGGCCCTCGCCGCGCTGGCCCTGCTCGGCGACGACCGCTTCGCGAGCGACGGCGACAGCGCCGTGGAGTGGCTGCTCTCGAAGCGGCAGGCTGGCGCGGGATGGGGGAGCACGCAGGCGACGATCCTGGCGCTTGAGGCGCTGCTCGAGCGCGACCGGGTGCGGGGCGCAGGGCCAAGAGGGCAGCTCACGGTGACGCGCTCGGGCGCCCAGCCGACGCTCGAGGTGTTTACGAAGGAGAACGCGGACGTCGTACGCCTGATAGACCTGGGAGTGTCGGTGCGACAGGTCGGCCTCGCCTACGCGGGCGAGGGTGAGGTGCGATTCCAGCTGGGCGTGGAGGTGGAGCGGTCGGCCGCGGAGGTCTCCGCTGCGAACGCCCCGTTGACCGCGACGCTGGAGCTCCCGACCGCCGGCACGGTGGGCCAGCCGCTTGCCGGAACCCTCACGCTCGTGGCGCGCGAGGCCGTGGCGATGCCACTGGTCACGCTGGCGCTGCCGGCGGCGACCGAGCTCGACGTGGCGGCGCTCCGTGGCGTCCCCGGGATCGACCGGGTGGAGCGCGTGGGCCGGCGCGTGGAGATCTACGCGCGTCGCTTCGAGTCGGGCACGCGGATCGCCCTGCCCTTCCGCCTCACCCCGCGACGTTCGGGCACGCTCCACGGCGGCGCCACCCTCGCACAGCCGTACTATCAACCTGAGCGACGCTTCGCCGCCGCGGGCCCTGTGCTCGTGATCTCCGAGCCCGGCCCGAGCCGCTGACCGCGCGCGCCCTCGAGGCCGGCGAGTCTCGCGAGGTCTGAGAGGCTCAACTCCTTTACATCCGGGTGACCTCTGCTAAAAACGCCGACCGCTGCCGGAGTGGCGGAATTGGCAGACGCACCGCACTCAAAATGCGGCGAGCTTACGCTCGTACCGGTTCGACCCCGGTCTCCGGCACCCCTCGACCATGCGCCCACCCCACCCCCAGGGGTGGTCCCGGGGTCGGCCTGTCACCTTTCGCGAGGGAAGAGCCCATGGCGCACGTCCTCTCCGGCCTGAAGCTCGCAGTGATCGGTTGCGGCGCCATGGGACAGGCCCTGGTCAGGGGTCTCCTGGGATCCGGCTTCAATGCCACCGACATCACCTGCACTCGGCGGGACCCCGCGCGGCTCGCCTCGCTCGCGGGTCTCGGCGTGCGCGTCACCCCAGACAACGGCGCCGCGTCAGCAGATGCCGATGTGGTGCTCCTCTGCATCAAGCCGCAGGGCTGGCGCGAGGCCGTGCTCACCCTACGACCCCGCCCCGGTCAGATCGTGCTCAGCGTCATGGCAGGCGTCCGCACCCAGGCGCTCGAGGAGGCTCTGCCCGGCACCCGCGTGGCGAGGTGTATGCCCAACACGCCTGCTCTCGTCGGAGCCGGCATGCACGCGTACTCGCTGGGAGCATCCGCCGATCCCACGGTGGTCCCGATCGTCGAGGGCATCCTCGGGGCCAGCGGAACGGTGGCCGCTGTGGTCGAGGGCATCATGGACGCGGTCACCGTCACGAGCGGCAGCGGCCCCGCGTACCTGTTCTACCTCGCGGAGTTGATGATCGAAGGCTCCGTCGCGCTCGGCGTCGACCCGAACCTGGCGCGTCGTCTCGTCAGAGAGACCCTGAAGGGCGCGGCCGAGCTGCTCGCACAACCGGGCGCGGACCCAGTGGCGTTGCGGCAGGCCGTCACCTCGCCGGGCGGCGTCACGGCAAAGGTGATGTCGGGCCTCGAAGCATCGGGAGTCCGCGAGACCTTCGTACGAGCCATGGACGCCGGCAAGCGCCGCGCCGCCGAACTGGCACAGACCTGACACCGCCGGGAACGGCCCAGCGCCATCGCGGGTATGACCGCACCGGAGGCCCAATGAACCGTCTCGAATCGCTGCTCCAGGAGCGCATCCTCATCATCGATGGGGCCATGGGCAGCATGCTCCAGGGCTACGAGCTCACGGAGGCCGACTATCGGGGCAGCGCGTGGGCCAACCACCCCACCTCGCTCAAGGGCTGCCACGACCTGCTCTCGGTCACGCGCCCCGACGTCATCGAAGAGATCCACCGCGCCTACATCGAGGCCGGCGCCGACATCATCGAGACAAACACGTTCACGGCCAACGCGGTCTCCATGGCCGACTATGGGCTGGCCCACGAGACCGACCGCCTGAACCGTGCGGCGGTCGCGGCAGCCCGGCGCGCGGCCGACTCGGCGGGCCGGCCGGTCTTCGTCGCGGGGTCGATGGGGCCCACCACGAAGACGGCCTCGCTGTCGCCCGACGTGAACAACCCGGGCTTCCGCGCCGTGAGCTTCGAGGAGCTCCGCGCCGTGTTCCGGGAGCAGGCGCTGGCGCTCGTGGACGCGGGCGCTGACCTGTTGTTGCCCGAGACCAACATCGACACCCTCAACCTCAAAGCCGGGTTGGTCGGCATCGAGGATGCTTTCGCCCAGCTCGGCCGGCGGATCCCGGTCATCGCGTCGGTGACGATCACCGACCGCTCGGGCCGCACGCTCTCCGGGCAGACGGTGGAGGCCTTCTGGGTCTCCGTGGAGCACGCCGCGCTCACCGGCGTCTCCATGAACTGCGCCCTGGGCGCTACGGAGATGCGGCCGTTCCTCGAGGCGTTGTCAGCCGCCGCACCGGTCCCGGTGCTCTGTTACCCCAACGCCGGGCTGCCGAACGAGATGGGCGGCTACGACGACACGCCCGAGCACATGGCCGAGGTCCTCCGGGGCTTCGCAGCCGATGGCCTCGTCAACCTCGTGGGCGGGTGCTGCGGGACCACCCCGGCGCACATCCGCGCGATCGCGGCCGCTGTGCGCGGGCTGGTCCCCCGCACCCCACCCCCGCCGCGGACCCGTCCCGCATGGGCGGGCCTCGAGCCCTACGCGCTCTTCGAGGGCACCACCTTCTCTCTGGTGGGCGAGCGCACCAACGTCTCTGGCTCCAAGCGCTTCCGCGACCTCATCCGCTCGGGCGACTACGAGCGCGCGGTCGAGGTGGCGCGGCAGCAGGTGGAGGGCGGCGCGAACATCCTCGAC
>SXOO01000131.1 GCA_005776725.1 Pseudomonadota bacterium
ACATGGCCACGGGGGCCTCCACGGCCGACCTCGCCGTGATCCTCATCGACGCGCGGTACGGAGTGCTCACCCAGACGCGCCGGCACTCGTTCATCGCGTCGCTCCTGGGCATCCGGCACCTCGTGGTGGCGGTGAACAAGATGGACCTCGTGGGCTGGGCCGAAGCCCGCTTCCACGAGATCGTCCAGAGCTACCACGCCTTCTCCAAGAGCCTCGCCCTGCCCGAGCCGGTGTTCATCCCCATGGCGGCCCTCAGCGGCGACAACGTCGTCACGCGCTCCAAGTCCACGCCGTGGTACGCCGGCCCTCCCCTCATGGAGGTGCTCGAGACCGTGCCGCTCGTTCGGGCCGAGGACTACGCGCGGCTCCGCCTGCCCATCCAGCGGGTGAGCCGCCCGGATCAGGACTTCCGCGGCTTCCAGGGCACGCTGGCGGCGGGCGTCCTCCGACCGGGAGACACGGTGCGCGTCCTTCCCTCTGGCCGCGAGAGCCGCATCGAGCGCATCGTGGGCTTCAAGGGCGACCTCGAGCTGGCTTATGCGCCCGAGGCGGTCACGATCACCCTCACCGACGAGGTCGACGTGTCGCGAGGCGACGTGCTGGTGTCCCCGGCGGCGCCCGCGGAGGTCTCCCACTCCGTCGTGGCGCACGTCGTGTGGATGGCCGAGCAGCCGCTCGTCCCAGGCCGCTCGTACTTCCTCCGGCAGGCGTCGCTGAAGACCCCGGTCGTCGTCTCGGCGGTGGAGCATCGGATCGACGTGAACACGCTGGAGCGCTCTCCGGCCGACGCGCTCGAGCTCAACGCCATCGGCGTCTGCCGCCTCACGACCACGCGGCCGTTGGTCTTCGACGCCTACGCTCAGAACCGGACCATGGGGGCGTTCATCCTCGTCGACCGCCTCAGCAACAACACCGTCGGCGCCGGCATGATCATCGGCGCGGCCGCGGGCTCGGCGCGCGACGCGCTGAACGCGGCCCTCGAGCAGGAGGCTCGGCTGGCGACCGTGCCGGACGACCTCGTCAGCAGCGACGAGCGGCGCGCCCGACTGGGCTCGGCCGGCGGGACCTTGTGTGTGCGAGGACCTGGCCGCGAAGCCGTGGTGCGAGCGCTGGTTCGGCGCCTCTTCGATCTCGGGGTCAGCCCGATCGTCTGGGACGGCGCCGCCGAAGCGCTGGTCCAACAAGGCTTCCTGGTGCTGGTGCCCACACCGGGCCAGGGACCCACACTGGACGTGCCACCCGAGGCGCTGCTCGGGCTCGTGGTGGAGGATGGCCTTCGGCTCCTGCGCGAGGCGCGCCTCATCGTATGAGCGGGACGCTCCTGGCTCTGGCCGGGCTCGTGCTCCTCGGGCCGCCCGAGGTCGAGCTCGAGCGGCTCCGGGCCGCGCTGGAGCGAGAGCCCGAAGACGTCGAGCTTCGGCACGCGTTCGCCGGGCAGGCGATCGAGGCCGGACGGCTCGTCGAGGCCGAGAAGGCGCTCCGCGAGGTGCTCCGTCGCGCTCCGGACCGCCTGGACGCGGCCCTCGACCTCGCGATGCTCCTCCTCGACACGCGCCGCACGGAGCAGGCGCTGCCGCTGCTCGAACGCGTCGTCGAGGCAGCGCCCGCCGACGAGGACGCGCTCTCAGGGCTGGTGTCGGCCCTCATCGACCTGGGCCGCCCCACCGACGCGCTCCTCCGGCTCCAGCAGCCCTCCGACCGGCTCCTGCCGCTCCGCGCGTTCGCCCAGCTCCGCGCCGGCAACACCGCGAAGGCGCTCGACGATATCGGCACGTGCCTCGAGCGACGCCCCGACGAGTGGCCGCTGCGCGTCCTCGCTGCTGTGGCGTTCGCAGTCGGTGGTCGCCTCGAGGCCGCGGATCGCGAGGTAGACCTGGCGGCCGAGCGCGCCCCGGCTACGGCCGCCAACGTCCCTTATGCGAGGGCCTTCGTGGCCTTCTTGCGCGGCAACGTCACCCTCGCGCAGCGATCCATGGCCGAGGCGCGGGCAAAGGCCCCCGGGGCCTTCGAGCCTGCCTCCACGTCCTTCACGCCCATGGCTTTCGCCACGTCTGACGAGGTCATCTTCCTCGACTGGGCGTCCAAGCTACCGGACGGTCCCCTCCTCCGAACCCCGGCGCTGGAGCTCACGATGGGCCGCGCGAGCCCCGCCAAGACCCTGAGCTGCACGCGCGCGACCGTGATGGCAGCCGTGCTCGAGAGCCCGGAGCGCCTCGCGCGTTGCGAGGCAACCCGAGTGCCGTTCACCCTCACTGCGCGCGGCCTCGACGCCCGGGGCGCTGCGGGCCGCTGCCTCGAGGCCGCCACCGCCACCGCGCGCCCTCCCCTGCCCGACGGCGTCACCTGTCGCGCCGCGCTCACGCTGCAATCCTCGCCGTGATCCCTGTCCGCCCTGGCGCGATCGCCAGCCTCCTCTTCGTCGCGTTCATTCTCTTTGTCTTGCCCGGCGTACTGAGCCGCTACGAGGCGAACTCCTGGCTCGTTGGCGACGGCGGCTTCTACCTCAACATGCAGAAGTCGCTCACGTGGCACGGCACGCTCGAGCAGAGCCAGCTGCACCCGCACTCCTGGTACGACGGCACCCGCGAGATCGACGACGCGTTCTCGAACATCGCGCGCGGCCGAAACGGCGAGTGGTGGCCCAAGCACGGCTACCTCATGCCCGTCTTCACCCTCCCGCTCTACTGGGCGTTTGGCGTAGACGGCACCCTCATCGCCAACGTCCTGTCGGTGAGCCTGGTGGTGGTCCTGTCGTTCCTGGTCGCCCGGCGCTTCGCCAGCACCGCGGCCGCCGGAGTGGCCGCCTTCGCGGTGGGCGTGGCCGGGCCGCACGCCGAGTACGCCTACAACTTCTCCAACGACGGCTTCTACACGGTCTGGCTGCTGGGCGCGTTCGCCTCGGCGTTTGGGGGCACACCGCGCCGACGAGTGCTCGCCGGAGTGCTCTTCGGCCTCGCAGTCTGGACCAAGATCACCAACGTCCTGTTCGCGCCTCTGCTCGCGTTGGCGGTGCTCTACGGGCCAGGAGAGCAAGCAGCGCGTGGGAGGGAGGCCGTTCGGCAGCTCGTACAGGTGGCCGCGGGCGCCGCGGTCATCCTCACCCTCTATGGCATCGCCAACACCTACATGTTCGGCCGACCCTGGATCACGTCCTACCAGCGGGTGCTGGTGGTACGCGCGGGGGAGCTCGCGGTGGCCTCCCATACCGACCTCTTCAACGTCCCCTTCCGCGAAGGCCTCATGGACGTCCTCTTCACCAGGGATCACGGGCTGCTCACGCGTTACGCGCCGGCCACGCTCGCCTGGCTGGGCTTCATTCCCCTGCTCGTGCGCCGCGAGACCCGCCGTCTGGGCCTCGGAGCGGCGCTCACGCTCCTGGCGGTGATCGCCTTCTTCCTGCGCTTCAAGTACTACCATGAGCGCTTCCTCTTCCCCGTTTTCGGCCTCCTGGTGCTGCCAGCGGCGGTGCTGCTCGACAGCGCCTTGACGGTGCTCTCCACGCGATTCCCCTCACCGGCCCTCCAGCGGCTAGGCGCGGCGCTGTGCGTCGGCGGGCTCGGGGCCGTGGCGGTCACGCGTGACGCATTCCGACGCGAGGATCGCGCCAGCGACCGCATCGAGTCGGCCGTGGTCCGCGTGGGCGACGCCCCGTGCGACTACTTCAACAACATGCGCTGGTCGTGGGAGTGCCCCGGTCGCCGCGGCGACGACCAGCTCATCGGGGTGAGCGGGGCCCAGCGCCACCGCTTCAAGGGGCGGGAGGCGCGGGGGCTGATCCTCGCCGCGGGCCACGAGAGCAAGAAGCCGATCGAGCTCACGTTCCCCGACTTCCCGGTGGGGCCCGGGCTCCGGATCCGCTTCGGCCTCGACGACGCGTCGCGCGCGCCAGTCGCTGTGGAGATGGCGGTCACGATCGGCGAGCGCGAGGTGCTTCGGCGCCGGGTGGCGGAGCCAGGCGTGCTCTTCGAGGCACCGCTGGAGGGTGAATCCGGCTCCCAGCCCATCCGCGTCAACCTCACCACCACGGATCAGGCGCGCGCCCGCTTCGTCTTCGATATACGGCGCCCCCGCTGAGCTCGCCCGGCAGCCCCGTCCTGCCCTCTGCGACGCTCGGTTCGTTGACCCGCCCGGGGGGCCACCCTTAGGCTGCCCGGCCATGCTCATGCCCCTGCCGTATCGCGTCTCCAAGTTCGGCGGTTCTTCCGTCGGCGCCCCGCATCGGATCCAACGCGTCACCGAGCTCGTCGCGCACGAGCTGGGGCTGGACGCCAAGGGACACCGGCGAGGCCCTGACCGCGGCCCGCTGGCGGTCGTGGTGTCGGCGATGGGCGACACCACCGACTGGCTGATCGAGGCCGCTCAGCTCGCCGCCACCGGCGACGCGGCGGCAGCCGACGCGGTGGCCACGCGGATCATCGACCTGGCGGTGGCGAACACCCAGCAGGCGATCTCGCTCCTCGAGGCCTCGGTGGGGCTTCGCAACCTACCGGACGTGGTGGCCCAGGTGCACGGGGTGCTCGACCCCTTGAGGCAGCTGCTCTACGGCGTCAGCCTCCTCCGGGAGTGCACCACGCAAACCCTGGACCTCATCATGAGCTTCGGCGAGCGCACCAGCGCCACCGTCCTGGCGGAGCTGCTCACGGCCCGCGGGATCCCTGCCGTGATGGTCGACGCCCGCGACTGGGTGGTCACGAACGACCGCTTCGGCGAAGGCGTGGTGGACTTCGAGGCCTCGAGAGAGCGCCTCAAGCAGCTGCGCAAGACCTGGGATGGGCGTCTTCCGGTCAACACGGGCTTCCTCGGCCGCACGCGCGACGGGCGCACCACCACCCTGGGGCGCAACGGCTCCGATTACACCGCCACTCTCTTGGCCCGGGCGCTCGACGCCAGCGAGGTCAACATCTGGACGGACGTGTCCGGCGTCATGACCGCGGACCCCAACATCGTCCCCGACGCCTACCCCTTGGAGCGCCTCAGCTACATGACGGCGGTGGAGCTGGCCACGTTCGGGACCAAGATGTTCCACTCGAAGACCATGATCCCGCTCATCGAGTCGGGGATCCCGATGCGCATCCGCAACACGATGCGCCCGGACGACAAGGGCACGCGGATCGACGCGATCGGCAACACCGACCCCGGTCAGCCCATCAGCGTCACCAGCCTCGAGAAGATGGCCCTGCTCGAGGTGGAGTGGCGCAAGCTGAACCAGCGGCCCCAGGTGGGCGAGCGGGTCCTCCACGCGGTGGAGAAGGCCGGCGTGCCCGTGTGGATGGCGTCGCAGTCCGCCCACGGTCAGGCCGTGGCCATCGTGATCCCCAACGGCGACCTCGCGAAGGCGCGCGCCGCCATCGAGCAGGAGCTCGAGCTCGAGCTCGAGCGCCGAGAGGTGGACCCGCTTCGAGCCTATGCGGGGGTCACGCTGCTCTCCCTGGTCTGCGGCGCCATGGGGCAGTTCCCGAACGTGGCGGGTCGCTTCTTCCAGGCGCTCGGCGCGGTGGGCGTCAACGTGCGCGCGATCGCGCAAGGCGCCAACTCGCGGTCCATCTCCTGCGTGATCGACCAGGCAGACACCCGCACCGCCGTCCGCACCGTCCACACCAGCTTCAACTTCGCGCACCAGGACGTGTCGTTGTTCGTGCTGGGCCGCGGAGTCGTCGGGTCCCAGCTGCTGGCTCAGGTGGCCGCGCAGGCCGAGGTGCTCCGGACCGAGCACGGGATCCACCCCCGCGTCGTGGGTCTCGCCACGCGGAGCAAGGCGCTGCTGGATCCCAGGGGGCTCGCGTTGGCGGGCGACGCCTGGGCCACGGCGTTCGACCGGGACGCCGGCCCTCTGGATCTCGAGGCCGCGCTCGACGCGGTCGCGCGGCTCCCGGTGCCCATCCTGGTCGACTGCACCGGGGGCGACGGCATGGAGGCCGTCTACGCCCGGGCGTTCGCTCGGGGTCTGCACGTCGTGGCGGCCAACAAGAAGCCGCTCACGATCCCACAATGCGCGCTCGCCGAGCTTCGCAGCGCCGCCCGGCACCGCCAGTGGCGCTACGAGACCACCGTGGGCGCCAGCCTCCCCGTCATCGAGACGCTGAAGAACCTCGTCCGCACGGGCGACACGGTGCGACTCATCGAGGGCAGCCTCTCGGGCACGCTCGGTTACCTCACGAACGAGGTGATGCGCGGCGTTCCGCTCTCGGTGGCAGTCCGGGACGCGAAGGAGCGCGGCTACACCGAGCCTGATCCCCGGGACGACCTCAACGGCATGGACGTGGCCCGGAAGGCGCTGATCCTGGCGCGCGAGCTTGGCCTCGCGGTCGAGCTCTCCGACATTGCTGTGGAGCCCTTCGTGAGCCGCGAGCTCTTCGAGGCCCCCTCCGTCGAGGCGTTCCTCGACCGCCTCGCCGCCGAGGACGCGGCGTTTGGCGCTCGCATCGCCGGGCTCGCCCGCGAAGGTCGAGTGCTCCGTTACCTCTGTCGCGTCGACCCGACCACGCGGGCCCTCACCGTGGGGCCGGTCGCGGTGCCCAAGGACCACCCGGCCGCTGGCCTCAAGGGCTCGGAGGCCTTCGTGGCGTTCACCACAGCGCGATACGCGGATTACCCCCTCATCGTGCGCGGCTCCGGGGCCGGCGGGGCGGTCACCGCCGCCGGCGTGCTGGCCGACATCCTGGCCGTCGCGCAGACCCTCCGCGGGCGATGAACGCCCTCCTGTTCGCGCTCGCTGCGTTGGCGGTGAAGCCCCCGCCCCCACGGGTGCAGATCTTCACGGAGCGCCACGCCGCCTGGTGCGCGAAGGCCTTCGAGGCGCACGCGCGGCTCGCCACGAGCCCGGCGGATCGCAAGGCGTGGCTCGCGCGTTGCGCGGAGGACTCGGTAGACGCCGTGCGCTGCGTGATCGACGCCGCCACGCCCGAGCAGCAGGCGGCCTGCGATCGCAGCTCCCCCTACCCGTCCGAGGTGCAGCGCTGCATCGCAAAGGCGGCCGGCGAGCCCGAACGCGCCGCCTGTAAGCCCGACGCGGTCTGCGCAGACGCCGTAGACATCATGACGGAGGTCGCCAGCGCGGACCCCGAGCTCTCGGACTCCCAGCGCGCCGCGGCGGTCAAGGTGCTCACGGCCACCCGGTCGCGCAGCGCCGAAGTGGCCGCGTGCATCCGCCTCCCCTCCGCTGTGCGCCGGTGCGCCGAAGCCGCGAGCTCGGTCGACGAGCTCACGAGCTGCGTCCGAGTCGAGTCATCGTGGTCCGAGCGCCAGTTTGCGCCGCATCACCCGTTCACCCAGGCCTTCGACCTGGACTGCGAGGCCGCCAAAGCCGCCTGGCCTCGCCTCTACACAGCGGCGGGCCACACCGAGGCCCTGGTCTGCGACGGCTACGCGTCTGACACGCTGCGGTGCCTCGCCGAGGCCGCGGCGCGCGAAGGTGTGGATTCGTGCCTCAGCGAAGCGACGGTTCGTTGTCGGCGGGCCTTCGACGCGATCGTCTTTAGAAATCTGGCGCCGGACATACGGCCCGAGCTACGCGCCGGGATCGAGGAGTCGCTCGCGGATGAGCGGCGGAGCTTCATCGCTCAGTGCCGCTCGCTCCCGAGCGACCTCGTGCAGTGCCTCGAGACGTCGGAGCGCCCCTTCAGCCTCGACGGATGCGTGGCAGCCGAGCGCTGCGCGGGGCTCAGTCAGAGCCTGCAGCGCCTGCTGGCCAGGGACGCGATGCTCGGTCGCGCGGAGAAGGCCCGTCACCTCGGGCTGCTCCTCGACGAGTCGGCGTTCCAGCGGGTCTGCGCCGGGGCCCGACGAAGCGCGCTCCATTGCGTCGCGGGCGCCCAGTCGTGGTCAGACGCCATGACGTGCACCCGGCCGGCCCCTTGAGGTCTCTCCAGGAGGCCTCGAGCGGCCTCGCGGTCGCCCTGGTCCTCACGGCGGCGTGCGGCGAGCCCACGAGCCCCGGGAGCGGCCTTCACGCGGACGCCTGTCTCGCTACGCTCGAGTGCCCTGGGGCAGCAGAGACCGTGGCTCCACCACGGATCCGCACCTCCGCGGACGCTTCGGGCTCGCCGCCTGCGAGAGACGTGACGGACGTGAGAGGCGCGCGGGGCCTCGAGGACGACGCCGCACCGGCGCTGTTCGTGGTGACGCGGACTCGGGGATATCGCCATGGCTCCATCGTGGACGGCCTCGTGGCGCTGGAGGGGCTCAGTGGGCGCCTGGGGCTGGGCTTCCTCCACGCCTCGGAGGACGCGGACCTCGGCTGTCTCGGGAGCGCGGGCGCTTGCGGGGTGCCCCCGGGGAGCGCGCCGATCGTGGTGCTGCTCAGCACCACCGGCGACTTCCTCAGCGACGCGGAGACCGAAGCGCTCGATGAGCACGTGCGCACCGGCGGCGCCCTGCTCGGCCTGCACGCGGCCACCGACGCGGAGACCGACACCCCGGCGTACGGGGCCCTGCTCGGGGCCTGGTTCGCCCGTCACCCCGCGACGCAGCCGGCGCGCGTCCGCGTGGTGACACCAGCGCATCCAGCCGTTCAGGGCGTGCCGCTGGAGATCACCCGAACCGACGAGTGGTACGACTTCACTGCGAGCCCGGTCGACACGACGGTGCTCCTGGTCGTAGATGAGGCCAGCTACGACGGCGGAGGAATGGGCGACCCCCACCCGGTGGCATGGGCGCACGAGCGCGGCGCCGGCCGGGTCTTCTACACGGCCATGGGCCACACCCCCGAGTCGTTCACCGAACCCTACTTCGTGAGCCACCTCGAGGCGGCGCTTCGGTGGCTCTCCGAGCCGCGCCCCTAGCCCGGCCGGGCGTCCGCGACCTCGTTCGCTGTGGCCACCGATCCAGGTGGCGCTTTGGCCCGTAACATGAGGGCCTGCTGCGTTGCCTTGGAGAGCGAAGTGTTGGTAGCGTCCAGACAATTCAGCTCTCGAAGGTCTTGGAGAGGTCACGCTTCTTTGCGTGCCCTCGTCGGCCAACGAGAGCGCCGACTGCCGGCGTCGCGCCGGCATCTGCGCCCGGGGAGACGCTTGACCGACACGCGCCGCTATCACGGAGAGGAGGAAGCGCTCGTCGCCGCGATAGGGAACGGAGACACCGCTGCGCTTGCAGCGCTGTACGAGCGACTGGCGGGCGTGGTCCTCGCCGTGGCCGAGCGCATCATCGGCGTCCGCCGGGAAGCGGAGGACCTCGTTCACGACGTGTTCCTCGAGCTCTGGCAGCACGCCGGCGAGTTCGATCCCTCCCGCGCCTCCGCTCGCACCTGGATCCTGGTCCGCACCCGGAGCCGTGCCCTCGACCGCAAGCGTTCGGTCCGCATCTCGCGCACCAGCCCGCTGGACGCGCTACCGGACTGGCCGGCGGCGGCACCTGAGGCCGAGAACGACGCGGAGCGCCTTCGCGTCGCGCTGGCCAGCCTCCCCACGGAGCAGCAGCAGGTGCTCCACCTCGCGTACTTCGAGGGGCTCTCGGCCACCGAGGTCGCTGCGACGCTGGGTGTCCCGGTCGGCACGGTGAAGTCACGGATCGCTGGCGGTCGGCTGAAGCTGCGACGACAGCTCGGGGTGTCGTCATGAGGCGCTCACTCCCCACAGAGCTCTTGGGCGTGGCAGCGGGCGTGGCGCTCCCCGAGGGGCTCCCGTCGGCCACGCCTCCCGCGGACCTCAGCGCCCGGGTGCTGGCGAGCGCCGCGGCCATGCCCCGGCTGGGTCGTTTCGCCGGCGCGGTGAGCGGTCTCTTGGGGATCGGCCACGCTCACGCGCTCGAGCTGCTCCGACACATCGACACCGCTGCGCGCTGGGAGGCCTCGCCGTGGCCCGGCGTGGCGCTCTATCACCTCGAGCCGCACCTCGGTGACGCGCCCATCGCCCGGGAGGCCATCACGGGCTTCGTCCGCCTGGGCGCGGGAGGGGGCTTCCCCGATCACGAGCACCTCGGCGACGAGGTCGTGCTCATCGTGCAGGGGAGCTGCGACATGGAGGACGGCAGCGTCGCGCGCCCCGGAGACCTCGTCGCCCGCGCTCCCGGGACGCACCACGAGTTCGCGGCGCGCCCGGGACCGGACCTCGTGTACCTCGCGATCGTGCGCGGCGGCGTGCGCTTCGGTGAGATCGTCATGCGGCCCGGCACCCCCGACCTGTAGGCCCCGTACAGCCCCCGTCGCCGCCGAGCTTTCGGCAGGCTCCGGGGTTCGCCTGGCTCGTTGACACTCGGTGTCACCTTCGGTAATGCCGCGGGAATGCGGCTACCCCAACATGGACTCTCGGCCGAGGCCCTCCTCGCCGCTCTCGACGACTTCAAGGCCAAGGACGTGTCCTGGAAGGACGGGCGAACCTGGGCCTACGTCTACGACCCGGGCCCGGAGGCCGACGCGCTGTCGAAGCAGGCCTACGTGCGCTTCCTGGGGGAGAACGCGCTCGACCCCACGGCGTTCCCCAGCGCGCTGCGCCTCGAGAACGAGGTGGTCTCGCTGCTCGCCAAGCACCTGAACGGCCCCCCCGGGACCGTCGGCAGCTTCACCAGCGGCGGCACCGAGAGCATCATCCTGGCGGTCAAGGCCGCGCGTGACGCGTGGCGGGCGGCGCACCCCTCCGACGAGCGGTCGCCCGCCGTGCTCATGGCCGAGACGGCGCACGCAGCCTTCCACAAGGCCGCGCACTACTTGGGGATTCGGACCCGCGTGGTCGCCGTGGATCCCGTCACCTTCCGCGCGGTGCCTGAGACCCTGATCGCGGCCATGGACGACGCGACCTGCCTGGTCGTGGCTTCGGCCCCGCAGTACCCCCACGGCGTGATGGACCCGGTCGAGGCGATCGCCGCCGCGGCCGCCGAGCGGGGCCTCCGCTGCCACGTCGATGGCTGTGTCGGCGGCTTCATGTTGCCGTTCTTCCGGCGCCTCGGCGCCCCGATCCCGCCCTTCGACTTCTCGGTGCCCGGCGTCACGTCGATCTCGGTCGACCTGCACAAGTACGGGTTCGCCCCGAAGGGCGCCTCGGTCGTATTGCACCGGTCCCCGGCGCTCCGAGCGGCGCAGTTCTACGCGTGCTCCACGTGGGCGGGATACACGATCATCAACCCCACGGTGCAGAGCACGCGCTCGGCTGGTCCCATGGCGGCGGCCTGGACGACGCTCAACTTCCTCGGGGACGACGGCTACATGGCGCTGGCCGCGAGGATGCGCGACGCCACGGCGCGCGTCCTCGCGGGGATCCGTGCGATCCCCGGGCTCGCGGTCATGGGCGAGCCCGACATGAACATGTTCGCCTTCACCACCACGGATGGCACGGGCGTCTTCCACATCGCCGACGAGATGAAGGTGCGCGGCTGGACCGTGCAACCCCAGCTCTCGTACGGCCCACACCGGGAAAACATCCACCTCTCCGTGAACGCCACGGCGCCGGAGCTCGTCGAGCCGATGCTCGCCGCGCTGCGCGAGAGCGTCGATGCCGCCCGCGCCCTGCCCTCCGGGCACCTCAAGGCGGCCATGTTGGCGCGTTATGGCGAGCTCACACCCGAGCGCGTGGACGAGCGAGTCTTCTTCGAGCTGATGATCCTGGCCGGCGTGAAGGGCCTGGACCTGCCAGAGCGTATGGCCGGCATCAACGAGGCCATCGACGCGCTCGCCCCGAAGGCGCGCGAGAAGCTGCTGCTGATGTTCGCGAACCTGCTCTACATGGCGCGCGGGTGAGCCGAGCGGAGGAACAGCTCCGCCGCCTCCGAGAGGCAGAACGCGCCGCGGGCCGAGCGCCCGGCTCGGTGACCCTGGTGGGCGCCTCCAAGACGCGCACGGTCGAGGAGGTCCGAGCGGCCTGGCATGGCGGCATTCGCCACTTCGGCGAGAACTACGCCCAGGAGCTCGAGGCCAAGGCCACGGCAATCCCAGAAGCCGGCTGGCACTTCATCGGCCACCTCCAGCGCAACAAGGCCCGAGTCGTCGCGAGTCTCGCCACCCGCCTCCACGCCCTCGACTCGGCGCGACTGGCCGACGCGCTCGCAGTAGAGCTCCGCCGTGTGGGGCGACGCCTGCCGGTGCTGATCGAGGTGAACGTCGCCGGTGAGGCGTCGAAGTCCGGCTGCCGGCCCGAGGACGTGCCCGCGATCATCGAGGCGGCCTGCCGCCACCCGGAGCTCGACCCGGATGGGCTGATGACCTTGCCCCCGGACGACGGCACCCCGGAGGTCTGGTTCTCGGCGCTGAGGTCGCTGCGGGACGAGGTGGCCGCGCGCATGGGCCGGCCTCTACCGGAGCTCAGCATGGGGATGAGCGGGGACCTGGAGGCGGCCGTGGCCTGCGGTGCCACCTTCGTCCGTGTGGGGACGGCCTTGTTCGGGCCCCGTGAGCGACGTCCGCGACCCGAGGGGACGGCATCCTGAACACCTTCAGCGGTCGCACTCCCGCACGACCACCAGGCGAAGCCCACCCACCACGGACGAGCGAGGTGTCCGATGACGAACGTTGAGTCCGAGCTGTTCTGGGAGCTCTCTGCCGAGCTGGAGCGCGACGACCCACGCGTCCACGAAGGCACCATCATGAGCGGGCGGTGCCTCCGGTTGTGGGTGTTGGGCCCGAGCGCGCCCCCCTCCCCCTCCGACACTGCGCACGAGAGCTCTCCCCCGCCACGCGTCAGCAGCCGCCCCATGCAGGGTGAGTTCCTGGCGCTCGTGGACTACAAGGGCAGCGGCCTCGTGGTGAAGCTCACCAAGGCCCGCGTGCAGGCGCTGATCGCCTCTGGCGTCGGACGCGAGTTTGGGCCAGCAGGGCGGGTCTTCTCCGAGTGGGTGGCGGTGCCCACGCCGGACCGCGCCCTGTGGAAGGCACTGCTCGAGGAGGCGAGGGATCTGGCGGCGGCGGGGACCGGCCCGAGCAGCGCTCAGAGGCGCACGCGCTCCACCGCGGCGCCCGCCCGCAGGCCCCGACACCCCAAGTAGCGGCGATTTCAGACGGGTTGTTCGGCCCCCCTCGCGGGCAACGGGCTGTATTGGGACGGCTCGTAGTGGACGCCAAGAAAGGGGGCTGTCCGACGTCGCGGATTGAAATCGCTTCAACGGCGAACCCCGCTGTTACGTGGTCTACGGTCGCAGACGCGCGATCCGGCGGCATCGGCCACTCGTACTGTGCTTTGGGGCGCTGTCGTTGGAGACGGAGGTGTGAGTTGACGAATCGACTGCAGGTACTTGTGGGCCTCGCGCTGACCTTGTGCGCGGCGTGTAGCTCGCCCAGCACGGACGAGCCGACCGAGGCGGATACGGACGGCGCCGGAGGAGGCCTCGATGGCGCATCGGACGCCCGGCCAACGGCGGAGGACACGAACAGCTCGGCTGAAGACACCGGCACCGCTGGCTCGAGCGACACGCCGCAGCCGGGCGACCTGAGCGGCGAGGAGCCACCGGACGCACGGAATGTCCCCAGTGATACGGAGACTCCCGACGCCAAGGTCGACGTCAAGGTCGACGTGAAGGATCCCAGCGACGCGCCGGACAGCGACGACCCGAGCGACGCGGCGAGCGACGTCGGGGGCGGCCAGCCCACCCTCGACGACCCGTGGACTCCGGCAACCATGGCATTCAAGGAGGATCTCTGCGCGAACGAGCAGTGCGTGGAGGTCCACCGTCTCGCGCAGGGCGGTCACCTCGGCGGCGCACAGATCGTCGTGGTGGAGGTGCCGGGTCTCGACGACGCCGTCTCGCAGTGGCAGCGATGCGTCTTCTCCGTGATGGGATGCACCGAGGGCGGAGGCGCCTTTGCCGGCTGCGTCGCCGCCGCCGACTGTCCCTCTCCCTGCAAGTCAGCCTTCGCGGGGAAGGCCGCGGGGAAGACCCTCGATGAGCAGCTGACCGCCTTCGAGGCGGTCTTCGTCGACGAGGACGCCCCGTGCCGCGCGTCGGACTCCGCTGAGGTGACGCCATGAGCCGCCCTCTCGGCTTTGCCCTTCTCCTCGCCGCGCTCCCTGCTCTGGCGTGGGACACGAAAGAGGATCCGAAGGTCCAGTGGCACAGCCCCTACCTGAACCTCGGAGCGCCGAACGAGCATGCCTTCATCGCGGACGCGCACCTCGCCGCTATTGGCGCGGGGGCTGTGACCCAGACGGGCGCCTACGGGACCGACGGCGCGTCTGCGTTTCGGATGTTCGACCTCACGGCGTCGATGGAGCCCCGCGACACCTATGGGCTCGATCCACGCGGCGACGATCCCAAGACGCTGATCGAGGAGCGTATCCTGCCGCCGCCATCGAGCTTCGCGGGGCTCCCCGACTGGAGCTACGGCCTCTACGACTGGATCAACAAGAACACGCTGTGCCCCGTGCTCCCGGCGGACGTGGCCAGCTCCGCGCTGCCGGGCGGGCTACTCGCGGGACTCAACGGCACGCTCTGTCACGCGTTCTTCGGCTGGATGGGTGCTCTCAACGCCAATCACTTCGGCTCGCAGGCCACGCTCACCTACCAGCGCCTGCACGCGCTCGCGCTCACCCTGGCCGTGCGCGCGGCGGAGTTCCGGAACGCGCTCGACCCGTCGGATCAGGCGGCCTGGCGGGACTTCATCATCGAGGCCGAGCTCGAGGCCCTGGCAGTGGAGGGCTATGCCCAGCACTTCCTCCAGGACCGCTGGTCGATGGGCCACATGTGGGAGCGCTGGGGACCGTCCGACTTCTCCTCGCTCCAATCGAAGTCGATCCTGGAGAACCTGCTGGTCGCCTCCTACTCCGGCCTCGTACACGGCGCCGAGAGTGTGTTGCTGAAGCTGGGCGTCGCTGCGTCCGACGCGCCCGATCCGATGTGTTCGCCCGACATATCGGGGAGCTCGGTGCTTCCGGTCGAATATGTCGCGCCGGGCGGGGGGATCGTGCCGGGTGTGGGCGACTATCGCTTCGCTGACATGCAGGCGGGCCAGTTCATGGGGCTCCCGATGAACGTCGCCACCCAGCGGAGCGCGCTCGAGGACTGCGGGCAGCGCGGATGGGCGGAGGTCATCCAGGCCTTCGGCCCCGCCGGTGGCCCCTACGGCGAGCTTGAGCTGCCCGCGCTCGCCGTCCCGGTCGAGCCCCCCGGGCCGGCGTGTTTCGCACCCTACGCCACGAACGAGGCCATGCGCCGCGGCGCCGACACGGGATTCTTCAACCTTGGGGCCACCACCCTCATTGGGCTCGTCACCGACACCTCGCCGGTTTTGGCGCTTCTCACGGGACGCACGGCCCGAACCGTCGTGTCGTGGCGCATCTTCAAAGAGACGCTGCTCGATCCGAAAGGCACGAGCCTCGCGAAAGGCGCCATCGGCCGGCTGGGCCCCTCCGATCCCGGTAGCGCGTTTCAGGAGGTGGCCGATCACGTCGAGCCGGTGGACCTCGACAGCCTGCCCCTCATCGCGCCCCTCTACACCGCCGGCGGGCTTCGGCCGGGACGCGATCGCCGCACGTGGTTCGGCTTCTTCAACCGCGCCCACACCGACTACTGGTGTCAGAACCTCGCGGAGACCCTGACCGAGCTGCGGGCGTCTGACGAGGACGTCGACCATGAGGTCTGCGCCTACCTCGCCACCCGCGCTTACGCCGGGACCGACACCACCTACGCGGGCCCGCGCGCCGAGGCGTCCACGATCGACGGCATTGCCGCAAACCCCATCTGTTCCTACTTCGGGGTCACCTCCACAACGGATCCTGAGGTGGTCCCGGTGCGACTCCACCCCGGCTACGTTCATGCGCCGGGCGAGATGGCTCCGCACGGGCACTCGCTCGCGAGCGTGCAGGCATGGTGCGATCGGGTTCCCGTCGTCGACGTGGACAACGAAGACGTGTCCGCGACGCTGTTCGGAAGCTCGGGCGGGACGGTGACCATCACGGGCCGGCACTTCGGCAAGGAGGGCAGTATCGCCATCGGCTCGAGCACCTTCTCCAGCCTCGAGGTCAGCTCCTGGACCGACGGCGCCATCCAGCTGGTGTTCGACGCGGACGCGCTACCGGTAGGCGACTACTCCATCGTCGTCACCCGGACGAAGGGCCAGGACGGCGCCCCGAGCCTCGGGGTCCAGGTGGGCGCCGCCGTCCTCCGCGTCGCCGAGCTGACCTGCGAGTACGAGATGGGGGAGGCGAACGAGTGCGTCCCCGGAACCATCACCGTGAACGGCGACGCGGATCTCGCGAAGCTGGAAGGCCTCGATTGTATTGGCGGAACGCTCAACCTCACCGCGGTGACCAACCTCTCCGGCGTCACGCTGCCCCGCCGCATCGACGGCGTCCTCCGCATCAAGCAGAGCGCCATGCAGGGCGTCGTGGACCTCTCCGGATTGGAGAGCGTCGACACGATCGAGATCCTCTCCAACTCCTTCGTCACCGCCGTCAGAGCGCCCGACCTCCTCATCGCCAACAAGGTCACCCTCAAGGGCCCTGCCCTCGTTAGCGTCGAATTGCCTAAGCTGACGTGCGTGGGCGAGACCCTGGACGTGGTCGCGTTCGGCGAAACGCCAATCCTGCTCGGGTCACTACGCCAAGCCGGGATCTTGATCGTCCTGGCCTCCGCCGAGGTCGACCTGCACTCGCTCCAGAAGCTCGGCTATCCGCAGGTCAACTCCGGACTCGAGTCGCGGCTCACCATCAGCTCCGCGGGCGGTCCGGGCGCCTGTCCATCCGGCGTGCTCGACCTGCCTTCGCTGGTCGAGGCCGGCACACGCCTGCGCCTGACCGAGGCTCCTTGCCAGACTCTCAGCTTGTCGAAGCTGACCAAGGGCATCTCGCTGGAGGTGGCCGGAATGAACTACCTCACGCAGCTCAAGCTGGGCGCGCTCTCCCAGCTGGGGGGACCCGGCGTCGCTGGCGCCCTCACGATCTCCAGCAACCCACTCCTGCCCACGTCCCAGGCAGAGGGCGTGTATGAGCAGGTCTGTGGCTCCTTTGGCTTCTATCCGATCGGCGGACAGCCGTACGTCTACATCGCGAGCAACGCGGGCTGCAAAACAGCGCTCGGCGAGCCCACCTTCTGCGACCAATCGACGTGCACGCAAGCGTGTACATGCACACACTTCACGTATTGACGGCGCCACCTGGACCATCCGACTCTCCCCGTCGAGGACTCGGCGCGGACAAGCGCTCGGGGCCCAGTCATCGTCGGTCGCGCCCAATGGAAGGCGGTTCGGCGCGAGAGCGCAGGATCGGTCTCGTGCGCTCCGGCGCTCGATGGACGCGTCGTTGTCGCGCACGCCGAAGCGCACCTGGCCCGCATCCAGGTCGTAGTGTCCGCCCGCGAAACCGGTTCGCATTTCTTGCCCCCGGCGAGGCTCGGAGTCTGGATCTGACGCAGGAGGCTCGCTACGCTCCTGACATGAAGATCTTGAGATTCGTGTGGCCTGTGGCGGCCGTGGTGTTGTGTGTCGTGGCGTGCGGCAAGGGCGGCGGTGGCGGCGGCGAAGGCAGCTCCGACCCCGCCGATCAGGTGCTCCTCAACATCGCCGACGAGCCGGCGGCGATGACGGACGCGGAGCTCGAGCTCGCGTTCCCGCTCGAGGAGCAGGGCCGCCCGGCGATCTTCCTCGCGGGCACCGACCCCACAGGGGGGGCGGGGTTGGCGGGCCGCCTGGCGGCTTACAAGTCCTCCGAGAGCTCCGCCGCCTACTTCCAGACGATCGCCCCCGCGAACCTGGACGCCGGCGTGAAGGCGCAGTTCGAGAAGGGCGTGATGTTCGGCATCGACGAGATCGCCCGCCTCGTCGCCACGTACGACGTGAAGGCAGACATTCGCGCCCGACCCTTTTCGCTGGAGCTCCACAACACCCCAGACCCGGTCAACGGCACTCGGGCCATGGTCTCCTTCTGCCCCGACACCGACGCTCTCAGCCTGGAAGAGATCCTCGGAGAAACCTGCACCCCACGCATGCACCTCTACTACGCGGGTGCCACCGCGAGCGTCACGGATGCGGGCACGTTCGTGCACGAGGCGTCGCACGTCGCGTGGGTGTACTACCAGCAGTCGGCCGCGTACCTGGGGCGCGGTGGAGTGAGGGACGCGCACGGCAACTACCCGGGCCTGAGCTTCCAGCACGAGGCCACGGCGCAGTTCCTCCAGGCGAGGACACCCGACTCGGGAGCGTATTCCCTGCTCATTCGGACGACCTGCCCGTTCGCGCCGATGCAGAGTGGCGCGCTCACGTGGCGCACGTTGAGCGCGTTCGGCGACGCGGCGACCAACATCCTTCCCTACCAGCTCGCGCCGATGCTCGACCAGGCCAGCTTCCACTTCTTCGCGGGCGACACGGAGTGGCTCACGGATTGGTGGGTCGCGAAGCCGGACTTGAGGAACCCGAGGCGGCCCGAAGCGGCCGTCCGTTCGTTCGTGCGGGTGCTCTTTCCGGATGGGAATGGCGCCGACTTTCGGGGGCTCAACCGCCTCATCGTGAGGGGGGGCCTCGACCTCTACTTGCGCGGTCGGAACCCGTGGACCACCGCGATGGTTCGCGAGAGCTGCTTTGCGCCAGGGACCGCCCTGCTCACAGCGACGGCGCCGGGGGCGGCGGGCGTCAACCTGCCACTCTTCTCGTTCAACGCTGCGCGCATCACCGTCGAAGCGGGCGCGCTCGACGCGCTCGGCTCGGTCGAGCTGGCGCTGGCCTCGGACCGCGGGGCCGGCGTGATCGGAGCGGTCCACGCCGTAGACGTTCCGGCGTATATCGCTTGTGTCAAGGCGATCGACACCGGCAGCCTCGGCGCCGCGAACCCCCGGGGATCCTGTAACAAGAGCCACGTCTTCTCCATCGGAGCGCTGGAGCCGGGCACCAGCTTCAAGCGGAAGCTGAAGCTCGACCCTTCGACGCGGGAGAAGCTGGCCGGGAAGGACTTCGTATTCGTGGCGTTCCACATCTTCAGGCCCGGCGCACCGCAGACTCCGACGAATGTCGCGTTCACGGCTGGACCGGCCACGGCTGAAGACCTCCTCGTCACCTTCGTGAACAACTCGGGCGAGGACCACGTGCACTTCCAAGTCACGACCGACACGGGCACGGTGCAGACGGAGGTCAGTACGACCACGCAGCTCACGATCACCGGCGTCTTCGCGGGAGACACCCTGAGTGTGAACGTCAAGAAGCCGTCAGACGAGGGCCCGGTGCACGCGGGCTCGACGACCTGCAAGCTCACGGAAACTCCAACGAATCCGACTATAACGTACTCGGGCGGAGTGACCTGCTCAGGGTTCTGAGAGCCCCGGGATCCTCGGCGCGAAGAGGCGGGCCGGCTTGGAGGCAGCCTAAAAGCGGGGCCGGCCTCATGCACACCGGAGCGCCCGGACGTCCGTGGCAACACGTACCCTCAGTTGCCAGCAGGCCGGGCGCGCCGCCGATCCTCGGCCGAACCGCTTGACGTCGCGGAGGGCTCTGCCCAAATGTGCACCGCGCGTGAGCACTGGCGCGACGCTTAGGAGAACTGCATGCCGAACGAAGGATCATACGACTGGTGGCGTGCCAACTACGCCACCGACGCCAGGTACCTCAAGGTGGCCTCAGTGCTCACCGGCGTCGACTGCTCCCAGGTAGAGGTGGACCACTTCCCACCCAACGCCTCCTACACCGGCACCTTGTACGACAGCAGAGTGTCTTACGGGGGGCGTCCGGCGTTTCCGCTTCCAAAGTACCTGCACCGGTACAAGAAGGGGGACGGCGGCATGGGCGGGCACGCCTCAACCACCGGCAGCACGTTCGTCCAGGTCGGCTGGACTGGCGAACTCACGATGCTGATGGCCGCCGGAAAGTACTTTGAGGCAATGCGGCAGGACATCTTCGACAAGCAGAACGTCGCCTACTACGCCTCCGGCAACCGGCACCTCTTCGACGAGCTGATGGCTCCGGCGGTGAAGTTGGCCGTGCACCTCGGGCTCATTACGGAGACCGAGGGGTACTCGCTGTTGTTCTCAGCGATGCGGCTTGGATAACGCGAGGGTCGCTCGGTGCGGCGTGCCGAAGCTGCGGTTGGGATCGTCCACCCAAGGCGACCGGCGACTGGGGTGAGTGCGATGACGCTCGCTGCGCCCGCGGCAAGGACAGCTTCACGGGCGCTCGAAGATGATGAGGTAGTTCTCGTCCAGGATGGGGGCGGGAGGGTCAGGGAGCCGATGGAAGCCCGCTCCCTCAATCTCTGCGATGACCGTCTCCTGGTTCGCCCGGACGTGCCCCATCAGGAACTCGGTCGTCTTCCCTGGGATCCGGTGGTAGTCCACGATTACGAGCCGTCCGCCCGAGCGAAGCGCGGAGCGGAGGCTGCCGAGCATGACCAGCGGCGTCTCGAAGTGGTGATAGGTGTCGCATACGAACACGACGTCGACGCTGTCGGGCGGCAGCTCCGCGCTGTCGGTGGTGCCGAGGCGCGTCTCCACGTTCGTGAGCCCCGCCGCCGCTGCCCGCTCGCGCACGAGCGTCAGGAACGCCTCCGCGATATCCACGGCCACCACCCGCCCCTCGGGGCCCACCGCGTCCGAGAGGTACTTCACGAAGAGCCCGGTGCCCGTGCCCACGTCCGCCACGGTCATCCCGGGCTCGAGGCCGATGGCAGCCACGATGGCCTCGCGGGCCCGGTACACCTCGCGGCTCTCGCCTTCGAAGCGCTCGGTCCATACCTTCACGTCGAGCGCGGCGTCGCGGAACGGCGCGTTGATTGCCGGGTCGGCGCCGGCGGGCGCACTCGGCGGGGACACTGTGGCGGTGGCGGCGCAGCCGATCGTGAGCGTGAAGGCGAGACAAGAGGAGAGTCGAGATGGCATGCCGCGGGTCTACCTGCAGCCGCGCGGCGGAGCAACCCATGCTGGCGGCCCGCGCCCTGCCCCATCGTCACCGGCCCGGAAGACGGTGGTTGCGACGGGCGCCGACCTGCTGGTATACGGCGCGCGGCCTTGGGGCCAGGAAGTCGGTCGAACGCCGACGCTGCCCCCGCAACTGTAGCCGGTCACGAATCCGACGGTCTCCGAGGGCAACCCGGAGACCCGCCACTGGCGCTCGCCGCGCTGGGAAGGGTCGGAGGAGGTAATGAGCCGGAAGCCAGGAGACTGCCCAGGGCCACGGGGCGTGTTGCAGCGTCCCCGGCGCGTCGGAAGGTCCGGCGCGCCGCTCGGCTTCGGGTGGAGGCTGACGGCAGGTGACCCTACGGCTCCCTGACGTTCTCCGCCCTCCGTGTGGGCCGACCGGCTCACCAGGGGGTTTCATGATTTCTTCTCGTTACTTCAATGGGTCGCCCTCGGGGCGTAACCGAGGGTCGCGGCTCTCACTCTCGTGCATCGCCCTCATGGCGGCCATCGGCTGCGCAGAGTCCGAGGCCGACAAGGCCGTAACCGACGGCGCGGACACCACCGACAGCGCCGACGCCACCGACGCCACCGACGCCACCGACGCCACCGACGCCACCGACAGCGCCGACGCGACCGACGCCACCGACGCCACTGACGCCACTGACAGCGCCGACGCCACCGACGCCACCGACGCCACCGACGCAGCCGACGCCACCGACAGCGCCGACGCCACCGACGCGGCCGATGGCACGGACGCTACTGACGCTACCGATGGAACGGACGCCAGCGACACCAGCGACAACTGCGGCGGCACCGACGAGCCGCCGTGCCTCATCAACTGTGAGGCGCCGCCCACCCTCGCCGTGGAGAGCAGCCCGGGCGTTGGCCCGTTCACGTCCCACGTGTGCTACGACGCGCCGGGCTTCATGGCGGCCGCCGAGCTCGAGCCGGAGACGGTCATCGCGCTCCACACGAACGCGGCGGGGCTCGAGCTCCGCCGCCACTCCAACACGGGGGAAACTGGCGTGGTCGCCGCGCTCCCGCTGGGGATCGACGAGCTGTTCTTCGCCAGCGACTTCGTCGCGCTCTCTGAGACAGGCACCTGGGCGGCGGTGGGCTACACCACCCTCGACTTCTCCGGGAAGGTCCTGGTGGCCCCCCTCCAGGACGATGGCCCCACCACCACCCTGGACGCGCCCGGCAACTACGCGGCCGTCGCAGCCGGTCCCGACAGCCTCTTGGTCTCTGGCCTGGGCGTGGGCTCGGCGCTCGATGGCAACGGCCTGTATCTCGTGTCCATCCCATCGGGTGACGCGCGCCGCGTGGTGCAGGGCCTCGGCGACGCGAGCGGCGACGTCGGGATCGTGGGCGACCACGTGATCGTGGGCGGCTGGGCGGCGACCTGGCCGGACGGCCTCCAGGGCAACCGGGTCTTCGCCCTGCGGCTCCAGGACGTGCTCGAGACGCCGAGCGCGCTCGACGCGGCAACCTCCGGCTGGGAGCTGCCCATCGGCGCCACGTTCGACACGGCCCTCGGCCGTGTGATCGAGCGCACCTACGATGAGAACTACGCCCCCGCCGGGCTCCGCGTCCACGAGCTCTACATGGTCCACGGGCGCCCGTGGGTGAAGGGGAGCGACGCGCTCACCACCGACGGGACCTGGGTCTCGGCCTTTGGCAGCTCGAAGTTGTTCCTGGCCACCTCCGGGCGCTTCGATGTGGCGGACCTCGCCTACACGGCGCCCGAGCCCGCCTGCCCGGTCCCGTGTGCTGGCGACGCGGTGTGCACCGACGGCGTCTGCACGGTGGGCGACTGTGGCGCGTCGGACCTCTCCGAGCTCGGCACCACGCTGAGCGACGGCGCCTTCGTGGAGCTCGCTTTCTGCCGCGCGCCGTACGCCGCCTACCGCTCGCAGAACCGCAGCGTCCTCTACGGGGTGGTCTCCAGCGGGACCACGCTCACGCTCGAGCGGCTCTCCAACGCGAAGGACGACGAGGGCTACACGAAGTGGCCCGCCAGTGATCTCGGCGGCACCGCCGCGTTCCCGAGCGCCTGGCTGGCCCTCGGACCGTCTGCGCTGGCTGCCTATGGCGGGACCCGCCCGGACTTCACGGGAGCGCTCTTCGTGGCGGACCGGGCCGACGCCTCGAAGGCGCCGATCAGCGTCAGCGCACCCGGCAACTACGACGCGGTCGCGCTGTCAGACACCTCGTTGCTCATCAACGGCACGGGCGCGGGCGACCTCAGCGAGGGCCAGGCTGTCTACCTCTACGACACGGCGCTGGCCAAGAGCCGCCGCCTCGTCACGGGCCTCGGCACGGCGAGCGGCTGGCTCACGGTTCAGGGCGATCTGGTGCTCGCGGGCGGCTTCGCGGGCTTCGGCTCCACCTGGCCGGACGGCAGCGAAGGCAACCGGGTCTACGCCTTCTCGCTGGCGGCCCTCCTCGCGCTCCCCGAGGGCGAGGTCCTGGACGCGGCGGACGACGGCGTGCTGTTCGCCGGTCCGGCCCACGTTGAGCTGCTCGCCGACGGGCGGCTCCTCAGCGTGGACACCGACTGGTCCACGTCGACCACCACGATCGCGCTCCACACCCTCGAAGGGGACGGGACCGCGGTGAAGGTGGCCAAGACGGAGACCGTCGCAGCTGGCGCCACCTACACCGATGCCCGCCCGGTGCCCGGCAGCCGGAACCTGCTGCTGCAGTGGGCCAGTGGCTACGCGGTCGTGGGTCGCTGATGCTGCGCGTGGCCGTCGGCCTGGGGGCGCTCGTCGCGTCGCTCGTGGCCCTGGAGCTCTGGAGCGTCACCCGCGACGGTGACGCCCCGGCCGACGCCACGCCCCGAGTCGTCTGCCAAACGCTGTCGTGCGCCGAGATCACCTCGGCGCTCGGCGGCGGCGCGGTCATCGCCTGGCCCTCCGTAGCGGCCAACCCCAAGTACAGCCTGATCGCCGCGGACGCGGGTTCGCGCGCCAGCACGCCCAGCGACGCCGAGGCCATCGCGGCCCTTCGGCCCACCCTGGTCGTGGTGGCGCCGTACAGCCGCGCCGACACGCTGCAACACATCAAGGCGCTCGGGATCGCCACGCTCAACCTCGCGGAGCCAGAGACCCTGGATCAGCTCCGGCACAACGTCAGGGCGCTGGCCGCCGCCGTGGGGCGCGAGGCCGAGGGCGCGCGTCTCCTCGACGCGCTCGATCAGCGCCTGCGCAAGCTGCCGGCGACGGCGCCGCGCCGGGTCGTTGCCTGGGTGGCGGGAGCCACGGCAGGGCCGGGGACCACCGTCGACGTGGCGATCCGGGCCGCTGGGCACAGCAATGGCGCCGCGCTGCCGGGGTGGAACACCGTGGACCAGGAGGCCCTGGCGGCCCTTGGCGCCGACATCCTGCTGGTGTCCCGCGACGTGGGGGAGACCGACAGCGCGCTCGAGCAGCGCCTCCTCGGGACCTACCCGGTGGTCGCGGCGCAGGTCGCTCGGGGCCTCCAGCTGGTGGGCGTCCCTGGGGCGCTCCTCGGGACGGCCTCGCATCACCTCGTCACCCTCGCAGAGCTGATCGGCGCGGCAGCCAAGGGCCCATGAGGCTCTACGCCGCGCTGTTCGTGCTGGTCGCGGTCACGCTGGTCCTCGGCGTGGCCGTCGGGACCACCGATCTCCCCATCAGCGCGGTCATCGATGGGCTCCTGGGCACCGGCGACACCGTCCAGATGGCCGTGGTCCGCCAGGTGCGTCTCCCGCGCGCCCTCCTGGGGCTCGGCGTAGGCGCCGCGCTGGCCGTGGCCGGTGTGGTGATGCAGGCGCTCTTCCGGAATCCGCTCGCCTCGCCCGACGTGGTGGGCACCGCCGCTGGGGCCTCCACCGGCGCGATCCTCGTCATCGCCACGGGGCTCGGCGCCACGATGGCGCCCGCCTTGCCCCTGGGCGCGATCGCGGGCGCGGCGCTGGTGCTCTGGCTCGTGGTGCGGCTGTCCGCCGCCACCGGGCGGATCGACACCACCACCCTCCTGCTCACGGGCGTGGCCGTGACCAGCTTCGTCGGCGCGCTGAACAGCGCGATGCTCGCCTGGACGCTGCCCAACTTCGATGTGTCACGGTCGATTACGGTGTGGATGCTGGGCGGCCTCACCGACCGCGGCTGGCTCCACGTGGCCCTCCTGGCGCCGTGCCTCGTCCTGGGCCTCGCGATCGTCCTGGCGAGGCGCCGCGAGCTCGACCTGCTCACGCTCGGCGAGGAGGGCGCCTCCGCGCTCGGGCTGGACACTCCCGCGACCCGCCGGCTCCTCCTCCTCGGCGCCGCGCTCCTCACGGGCGGCGCCGTGGCGGTCGGGGGGCTCATCGGGTTCGTCGGGCTCATCGTTCCCCACGCGCTCCGCCTCATCGTCGGACCCGCCCACGGGCGCCTCGTGCCGCTCGCCGCGCTCGGCGGGGCCGTGTTCCTCGGCCTCATGGACATCGCCGCCCGCGCGGCCCTCCGCCCGGTCGAGCTGCACCTCGGCGTGGTCACAGCGCTGATCGGCGCGCCGGTCTTCGGCTGGCTGCTCGTGCGCAGGAGCCCTCAGTGAGCGCCGGAGACCACGAATGTTGAGCGCCCACGCGCTGTCCGCGTCGCTCGGCGGGCGCTCGATCCTGTCGGGCGTGGATCTCAGCCTCTCGCCGGGCACCCTCGCCGGGCTCGTGGGGCCCAACGGGGCCGGCAAGTCCACGCTCCTGCGGGCGCTCGCCGGCCTCGGCCCGGGCGCAGCGGCGGTGAGCTGGCTCGACACGCCGGTGACGCAGCTCACTCCGCGGCAACGCGCCCGCGCCATCGGTTACCTGCCGCAGTCGCAGAGCGTGGACTTCCCCTTCACCGTCGCCGACGCGGTCGCGATGGGTCGCTACGCGCACGGGGACGAAGGCGCCCCCAGCGGCCGCGACGCCGTGAGGCGCGCTCTGGTGGCTCAGGAGCTCCTCGAGCTCTCGGACCGCCGCATCACGACTCTCTCCGGAGGGGAGCGGCAGCGGGTCGCCGTGGCACGCCTCATGGCTACGGAGGCGCCGGTCTGGCTCCTGGACGAGCCCACGAACAGCCTGGACCTGCGCCACGCGTTCGCCCTGCTCGAGGCCTGCCAGAGGCACGTCGAGGGCGGCGGGCTGGTCGTGGTGGCGTTGCACGACCTGGCGCTCTGCGACCGCTTCGCCACGCGCGTGGCGGTGCTGGCCGACTCGCGGCTCGAGATAGTCGCCCCCCCGGAGCTCGCCTTCACCCCCGAGCGGCTCGCCCGGGTCTTCGGCGTAGCCGCGACTCGTCACGAACACGGCCTCTCGCTCTCCCCGCTGTGAGCTCGGCGCCCCGATCGTGGCGGGCCTTGCCACGGGTGGTCTGGGTGGCGGCGCCTTGCTCCCTCTCGGAACCGAAGGCCGCAGACGGGCCCAGCGCCTATCGCTCTCGAATCAGCTCGTCGGCGCCTCCGCAACGCGACGCGCGGCGCCCTCGAGCAGCTGCCTGAGCTCGTGCACTACCTCGTCGGGCGCTTGCACGGCAGGGCCGTCGCGAAGGAAGGCCTCGAACGACTGGCCGACCGCGCCACCGCCCGCGTGGGGGTTTGCGCGACCGGAAAACCACACGAGCTGACCCTCGTATGTGTGCACGCCCTCGCCGCTGCCGTCCCCGGGCCACTCCCAGCTGCGCGCGAGCGACTTGTCGCTGGCTAGCAGCTGCTTGCCGTCGACGCGTCCGATCGCGCCGGCCAGGTCGGCGGCCCAAACCTGCTGGGAGGTGCGGGCGTCTAGCTTGCGGCGCGTTGGAGCGGGGAGCGGCACCGGCTCGAGCCGCTTCGTGTATGCCGCCGCCACGAAGAGGCCCTCGGGGAGCCAGACCGCAGCGCTCGCGAGTGCCGGTCCACCGGGGCACACGCTCGCCACGCCGTCGGACAAGCGCACCCGAGAGATACTGCCGCCGCCAGCGAGCGCGACCTCGTCCCCCGCCGGGCTCAACGCCAAGCAGTGCACTGAGCCGTCGCGGGGGCTGCCAATCGCCTGCCGGCGGACGCCCCCAGGGGCGCCTGCGTCTCGAAGAAGGAAGCCGAGGCCATCGTATGCCACCAGCGCCGCGCCTCCGGCGACCAGGCCGGGGAACGGCACGAGAATCGGCGTCTCCACCGGCTGCCCCAGCGGCCACCCGTCGGCGAGCGGAGCCACGTGTACGCGGCCCTTCCGGCCGATGACGGTGAGCCCGTCATGCGACCAGCTCACGTGCCGCACCGCCGGGAACGACGTCTTCCACCGGACCCCGCCGCCGGGCAGCTCCCAGACCACGAGGCCTGTCTCGCCGCCAGCGGCCAGGGCTCGACCGTCGCCGCGCAGGGACAAGACGCCGACGGCGTTCCATGGGGTCGGGAGTCTGCCGGTCAACACGCCGCTCGAGAGGTCCCAGAGCAGCACCTCCGCGCGGTACGGGTCGACCTCCGTCGGTCCTCCCGAGAGCGCGAGGGTGCCGGTCGCCGCGGACCAGGAGGCGGCGAAAATCGACTCTGGGTGTGTGATCCTAGCAACGGCGGGCCCGTCCGCTCCAAGCGGGGGAACGGCCTTGAGGGTCCGGCGGCGGCCCTTCGGCTCGATCCGAAGCACCAGCCCCATCTCCGTGTCTTCGAGCTCGGCCTGGCCCGCGGTGGCGCGCTTGGCGAGCGCGGCGAAGGCGTCTGCCGCGGTGGCGCCCTGCGTCCTCGTCGTGTGGATCTCCTTCCGGACAGTGACGCTCACGCCGTCCAGGCGAAGGTCGCCCGATGCCACACACTCCTGAGCCACGTCCACAAAAGCGCGTACGGCCTGCTCGGCGTGCGCGCTCGTGGAGAAGTCGAAGCGGGCCGCGATCTTCCAACTAGTGCTCATGCTCCCCCCGCGCGGACAACTGCCCACGGTCAGCCCTGAGAGTGACCGTACGTCACCTAGCCCGGCCGAAATAGCCCCCGGAAGAACCGAAATATCGACGACGCTAGCGCGATTGACCGGCCCCCAAGAGGCCCCCCGGCCCCTGGACCCGCCTGCGAGCACTCACGGCTGGAGGTAGTCGCCCCCCCGAAGCTCGCCCTCACGCCCAAGAGGCTCGCCCGGGTCTTCGTTGCGGCCGCGACTCGTCACGAACAGGGCCTCGCGCTCTCCCCACTGTGAGCTCCGTGCCCCCGGGCGAGCGGGCGCGGATCCCCCATTTCACAGGAAGGCGCGGGCTCTAGAAGAGCACGCCCACATTCAGCGTGAACAACGCCGGGTAGATCTCCTTGAGGGTCTCCCCTGCATCCGATGACCCGCCCCCACTGGGCTCCACCTCGAAGAGGGGGAGAAGCACTTCGGCGCCAATGATCATCCGCGCAGAGTGAAGGCGGAAGAGCTCGACGCCGCCGGTGATCATGGCACCTGCGCCCACGCCGTCCTCGTAGCCGTTGACCTTCACCGTCGCGAGGCCCACGCCACCGCCGAGGAACGCCGAGTGATCGCCCTCGCTGAACAGGTAGTTGGCGCGCGCGGTGGTCTCCGAGACCATCGTGTCGAGGTGGGCCATGAAGCCAACGCTGAGGCCAAAGTTGACGTGGGGCATCTCGTAGAGAAAGTGGATTCGGGTTCCGTAGGCCGCCACGGAGCCGTCGATGTCGGCAGCGACGGCGCCCCCGGTCACCGTCAGGCCCCACAAGAACTCACCCGGCTTCTTCGAGTACGGCTGCGCCTCAGCCTCTGTGACCGTGCTCACTCTCTGCCCATCCTCCACCGGCTGTCGCCGCGTGACGCTGGTTACCAGGCGCGTCAGCGTACGCGCCGTGTCGGTGTCGGACGCTGCGATGAGCGAGGCCCGGTAGACGGTCGCGCCGTCGGCCGGTGAGAGCTCTTCGAGGACCAGCAGCTTCGCAGTGTCGAGCGGGGCCACGGTCAAGACGAAGAGGCGCTCGAGCGACTCGCCTTTCGCTGCCTCGGACGCCTCGCCGCGATTGGGAGCGGCCTGCAGGGCCGCGGACGCCCCCACCGTGACTCCCGAGTCCGCGAGCGCGTGCGTGAGGAGCAGACCGTAGGCCCGGCCTGTCTCGGGCGGCGTGGCGTCGACGTAAAGCCCAACGCCTGCGGCGGAAGCCAAGGTTGAGCAGAGGAGCATGAGGGCGAGGACCAGTAGGGGCTTCATGGCGAGGACTCCTTGGAGGCGCTTGAGCGGGAGAACAGGCTGTGCAAGCGACGCCCGGAGGGCGCAGGTGCTGAAGTCCCGGGGCCCTCGGTCGGCCCTGCCGTGACTTGAAGAGCATCTCTTGTGCCAGCCCTCGAACGCCCGCGCCGCGCCGCGCGCACGCTCGCCGTGTAGCCCAAGACGCAGGTCCGAGCGCACTCCGGAGGTGGCCCCGGAGAGCGAGCGCCACCAGGAATACCGGCGCGTGTGGAGCCGCGTACTCCAGCCGTTGGTGCACCGATGCTCCCTCTCGCCTGGCACAGCCCGCATCGGCACGGCCGCCCCTGAATCCGCCGCTCCTGCGCGGGATCAGCAGCGCGCCGGATTACCACCGCTGGGCGCGGAGTTCGGGTTTGGCCCTCTGGTAGCGTCGTCCCATGAAGCTCTTGTTCGTCCAAGACAATGCCATCAACGAGTCCCTGGCGATCACCGAGCTCAGCGCGTACCTCGAGGTGCGCGGCGTAGAGACGTACCTGCTCATCGACCGCGAGGAGCGCGACCTCATCGGCGCGGCGCGGGCGCTCGCGCCGGACATCGTGGTCATCCCCTGCGAGATCATGGGCGAGGCTTGGTGCTTCGAGATGATCGCGCGGCTGCGTCTTGGTCTGGGGAGCGACCTGCACGTCGTGGTGGGCGGCACCTACCCCACCTTCTTCCCCGACGTAGTGCAGCGCTCGGATGTGCCCGTGATCCTGCGGGGCGAGGCGGAGGAGGCCATGGCCGAGTACGTGGGGCTCCTCCAAGCGGGCAAGGACGTGACCGGGACGCGCAACTTCTCGTTCAACCTGGGTGGCGGGTCATCCACAACCCGCTGCGGCCCGTGATGGAGGACCTGAGCGTGGTGCCCCGGCCGAACCGGGATCTCTACTACCGCACATACCCGTTCATCGGGGCGTTCTCCTGGAAGAAGTTCATGTCGGGGCGCGGCTGCATCCCGGGCGAGACCTACGAGGACGCCTGCTCGACGCTGCGGCTCAACGAAGAGATCGGCGCCGACTACATCCGTATGGGGTTCGCCACGCCGATCCCCAATACCACCATGGCCACCACCGCGATCGCTGACGGGCTCCTGGATGCTGCGCGTGCGGCGGACTCTGGGGAGCCTGCTGGACCGTTCGCGCTGCGCCGACCCGTCTTTGGGGTGGCAGAGCCGGAGCGCCTCACGAAGCTCTACTACCTGAGCAAGCTGTACTCAGTGGTGAAGGTCAGCCCGCTGATCCCACACCTGGACAAGATCCCCTTGTCGCGGCTGCTCACGGTGCTGGAGCTGATGTCGCCCTACAACGAGAAGCAGATCTTCCACCTCGGGATCCTGAACGGGCTCCGCTACTTCAGGCACACAGGGGCGCCCCACAAGCGCACCACGAACTACGTGAGCATCATCTGAGCTGACTCCGCGGCCCCTGTGGGCGCCGGGCGGCCCCCCCTTTCGAGGCGCATGGTACGTCGCACGACCGGCGCTACCCGCCGGCCGGCCCCGCGAGTCGGGGTTCGGCGAGCGCCCTCGACCGGCCAATCGCCTCGCGGGCGCTATGGGACGAACAAGGGGCTCGAGTAGTCCGACGTGACCCAGGGCGTCGCGCCGCCGGGGCCGGCCGGCGCGGTCCACGATCCCGTCGGCCATTCGATACGCAGGACGTTCCAGAGGTCACCCGGGCTCAGTGTCTGAGTCGCCTCGAATACCGGCGCGCCCTGGATCCACACACGCAACGTGGCGGTGGCATCACCGAACCCGTGGTCCGCCCAGTAGTGCACCCCGATCCCGTACGCCTCGCCGGTTTGGGCCGTCCAGAGGCTCAGGTTTTCCGGCCCGGCGCCGTCGGTGTCGTCGATGTCCAGCGTCGGGTCGTCCGTGATCTCGGGGTCGAAGACCCCCCAGTTGGGCGCGGGGTTGAACCAGAAGCAGTCGAATGGGGAGCCGAACCAGGGGTCGTTCGCACCATCGCCATCGAAGTCCCCCCCGCCATCGGCGTATTTCAGGTGAACGAAATGGAGGTCGAGGTCCGAGCCCGCTTCGGGGCCTTCGTCGGTCTCGTCGGGGTCCTGAGGCGTGTCCCACGTGAGCTCCACGTGGATGTCTGCGGTGGACAACACCAGGACCGAGGCGGACCACTGCGACGGCGCAGGCGTCCCGTTGGCATCCCACACCCCGAGGTAAAACGTGTAGGTGCCGCTCACGTTGACCTCGAACGTGGGGTCCTTCACCTCGTCGTTCGGCACGAAACGCGACTGAGCCCCTGGCGGCTGCTGCACCCGCCACGCGAACCGCGTGGCGAGCGAAGCGTCCGCGGCGAGGTGCAGCGTGTTGACCGGGAGCACCGGCCCCGGCCCCTCGAGGACGGCACCCACCGCCGTTACCGCACCGTCGGGGGGCCCGGACCCGTCGGGCAGCGCACCCTCGACATCGATCCCCGCTCCTGCCAGGTCGGGCTCCCCCGCAGCACCATCGGGCTCCCCGGCGGTGCCGTCGGGCTCCGCACGCGTGGCGGCGTCCCACGGGGGAACACGCTCGGGCTCGGCCCCGGCGAGTCCGGCTGCGTCGTCCGGTGTGGACGCTTCCGCATCGGCACCTGCGACGCTGACTCGGTCGTCGGCACAGCCCACGGCTAGCGCGAGGGCGAGGGCGAGGGCGAGGGAATGGGAATGGGAAAAGAACAGCTGCAGTACACGCTTCAACATCAGGGCCTCCGCTGGCGCCGCCGCGCATCCGTCCTATTGGGCGGCATGCGAGGCGTCCGTCACGGTGCAGGAGCGCCGCTCCCAGTTCAGCTACCCTGCGCGGAGCCCGAGCAATCAGTGCAAGCCGATGATGCGGACCCAGGCTGGGTCCATCGGGAGGCGCGGGACCGATAGCGCCGCGCAGGCGGACACCCGAGGCGCCCGGCGTGCGACACGATTGCCGCACTCGGGCCCCGCCCGTGTGGCTGAAATCACCATCCTACCTTGCACCGCGCGTGCGGGTCGCGCGCCTGGCGCGCTCGCACCGATGGGCACGCGATGTGCTAGGAGTGCCGGCACGGCTCGCGGCGGGCGCGGTCTCCAGAGCATCAGGAGGTTCGGATGAAGGCGATGGTACTGGCAGGTGTGTTGGTTACGGGCCCGGCGAACGCGGCGTGTTTCCGGGACTCGGAGTGCCCTGGCGCCCAGGAGTGCCTGGCGCAAGTCTGCGCCGACGCAGCCGAAGCACCGCCGGCGTGCGGGGACTGGGGGGGCGGCGGAGGGGCGGACGGCGGCTCCGATGGTGGGGCGGACAGCGGCGCGGTACCAGTGGCCGAGTGCCCCTGGGGCTCCGTGTGTGTCGACGACTACTGCAAGAGCACCTCGGTCCACTGCTCCCTCGAGAAGGGCGAGTGCTACGTAACGGCCAACAGCTTCAGCTGCTCCTGTGAGAGCGGGGGTGGCGAGGGCGTCAGCGTCGGCGGCAGCGACGGCGGCAGCGACGGCGGCGGGACGGGCGGGGATGACGACGGGGGCCCGGAGCCGACGGACCAGGAGCTTTATGCGGTCTGCCTCGAAGAGCTGAGCGCGTGCGGAGCTGCGGGCGGCGAGGACGGCGGCACTGACGCGTCCACCGGTGGAAGCGACGACGGCGGCACGGACACGTCCACCGGGGGAACAGACGATGGCGGGACCGGCGGCGGGGTGGACGCCAGCACAGGCGCTGACGGAGGCACCGGCGCAGACACTGGCGCGGACGGGAACGAAGGCGACCCCGGCGCCGACGCTGCGGACGGGAGCACCGGCGGAGCGGACGGCGGCGGCGATGGCGGCACGGTCGACGATAGCGGCGCGGGCGACGACGGCGGCGACACCTCCGACAGCGCTGCGGGCGACGGCGCTGGCGACGCGGAGAGCGGCGGCGCGGAGAGCGGCGACACTACGGACAGCGCCGCGACCGATGCCGGGGCTCCGAGCGCGGGCAGTGGCTCGCCCTCGTCGAGCGGGTGCTCTTCCACCGGAGGCGCCGCGCCGTTTGGCGGGCTCGCCCTCCTCCTGGCCTCGCTCGCCGTCACGCGCTGCCGCGGCCGAGCCACGCCCATCGCGCGAGCCTTGGTGGATGTCCGGCCGCGATAGCTCACACACATACTGCGCGTGTGTACAGCCGTTTTATGGCGGGGATCGTGCTGGGACTATGATCCGGCCAACAACTCGAACTGCATGTCCACGCCGTCCTGGCCAGCTTGAAACTCGCACACACTCGCTGGCCTACGGGGAGATTCACCGCGACGACGCGAATCCATGCACTTCCGAACTTGCGCTCCGGGGACTCGTTCCACATTGTTGCCCGCGTAACGACGTGCGCCTGGTTCGACGGCGGGAGCCGAGTGAGGTCGCCATGACGCGTTTTCAGTGGTCGCTTGTCTTCTTGTCCCTCTCCCTCATCACCGCGTGCCGCGGTGGCGGGAACGACTGCGGCGACGCGAGCTCGCACAAAGTCGGTGATGCAACGCAGTGCATTCCAGCTGCTACCGACGGCAACGACGGCAACGACGGCAACGACGGCAACGACGGCAACGACGGGAGCGACGGCGCCACCCCTGCAACCGAGACCCGGGTCGTCGGCTTCGTGATCGACGGTAAGAGCAGCCCCGTGGGCGATGCCACGATCTCCGGTGGCGGCACCCAGGGAGTCACCGACGGGCCCGGACGCTTCGAGCTCGTCATACCCGCGAACAAGACGACCGTGCTCGTTGTCGAGAAGGTGGGCTACGCACCCACCTACCACCCGATGAAGCCAGGGGGCGCCGCAGAAGCCTATGCCGGCATCACCCTCTTCGCCGTAGGCAACACGGCCGAGGTGGATCCGAACATCGGCGGAAGAGTCGACGTCGTGGACGACGCCAGCGGGACCACCGTCGGCGCCATCGAGATCCCCCCGGGAGCGCTGGTCAACGCTGAGACCGGCGAGCCCGTCGCCGACGGGACCGTCGTGGTGCAGGTGACCTGGATCTCGGGCGCCACGGCCACGGTGAGCTCGCCGATCCCGCTGATCGGCAGCGACGGCGCAGACTCCTGGCCGCTCATCTCCTACGGCATGGTCGACGTCACCGTCACGCACTTGGGTGCGCGCTGCAATCTCGCGCCCGACCAGGTGATCACGCTGTCCGTGGCGTCGTCGGCCGGCGACCCCGCTAGCGCGGGCCTCTTCAGCGCAGACCTGGCGGCCGGGATCTGGCTCCTGGAAGGCGCGGCAGTAAACGATGGTGTGAGCTGGATCGCTCCACTTCCCCACCTCTCGTGGTGGAACGTGGACGCGTTCCTCAAGGTGCCTAAAGACAAGCAGTGCTGTGTCTCGTTCCAGGCGAGCAAGGCAAACGGGAAGCCCGCCAGTGGGGTGGAGGTGAAGGGCACCATCCCGGGCGGCTTCACCTTCGGTGGGACCACGGATTACGAGGGCGAACTCTGCGAGGAGCGTTTCCCTTGCGACGAGCTGGTCACCGCCAACTGGCGTGTGTTCACCTCGCCACCCCGCTCGGGACCGCTCAGCGTGACGCCGTACGCAAAGGGCGCCCAGTGCGGGACGGAGGAGTGCCAGGTGGTCTCGTTCGTCGTGCCCTGCGCGGTGAGCTCCGACTGCGCCTCTGGAGAGACGTGCACCGACGGCGCGTGCGTAGGCGACGCGACTGATGGTAACGATGGCAGCGATGCCAGCGATGCCAGCGATGCCAGCGACGGGGGGCCCTGCACCCCGAAGTGTGACCCGGGGCAGTGCTCGGACGACGGGTGCGGTCAGCCCTGCAGCCAGTGTCCTTCGGGCCAGAGCTGCGGACCGGCGGGCGTCTGCGTGGACTGCATCCCCAACTGCAGCGGTAAGCTCTGCGGCTCGGACGGCTGCAGCGGGAGCTGCGGGATCTGCACCGCAGACACCAGCTGTGACGCGACGGGGCAGTGCGTGTCGCCCTGCGACTTCTGCACGTCGGGGTCATGCACCGCGTTCGGCTTCGAGGAGCAGAGCCCACTCTCGGGTTGGGACGTCAGCGGCGACGCCGCGGTCATCCCCCAGCTCGGTGGCACCTCGGCGCCTGCTGGATCCGCCATGCTCCGCCTCTCAACCGGCCTCTCGACCGACTCGCCGTCGTACGCCCAGAAGGCGCTCTGCGTTCAGGGCGGACTGAGCCGGCTGGAGTTCGTGTGGCGCCTCTACTCCGAGGAGTTCGAGGAGTACTGCGGCAGCACATTCCAGGACTACTTCACGGTCTCGGTCCTCATCGCGGGCGCCCCTACAGAGCTGCTGCGGGTGACGATCGACGACCTCTGCCCCGCAGGAGCAAACGGCTGCACGACGTGCGGCAAGCTCGGGGTTACGCTCGCACCGGCCGACGTGTCGTTCGACCGGGGCGGCGTGAGCGTCGCGCCGTGGCAGAACGCGAGCCTCGCGCTGCCGCCTGGCGCCGAGAGCGGCACCCTGGTCTTCGAGGTGCGTGATATCGGCGACAGCGCCTACGACACGGTAGTCCTCATCGACTCGATTCAGCTCGTGCCCTGACCATCGAGGACACCGCCGTGCGCCCCGCTGCCGTCCGAGCCTTCGGCGCCGTTGACCGAACGACACCACCCCGTAGATCATGGCGCCGTGCCGCCCCGCCCTCCCCTCACGGCCGCTGTCCGAGCGCGGTACATCCTTTACGCGGCGGCGGTGACGGTCTTCGTGTTGCTGCTGGTGGACGGCGCCCTGCGCTGGCTGGAGGCGCGCGGCACGCTCGACCTGTCTAGCCCCAACGAGCGTGTCTGGCGGGACACCGGCGCCCCCTGGGTGCTCGACGGCGACCGCTGGGTGGCCAACCCCGCCTCCGACAACCGCGTCCTCGACCATCCGTTTCGCGCGACAAAGGGCGATGCGTTCAGGGTGTTCTTCGTCGGGGAGTCGTTCTTGCGCGGCGTGCCGTACCTCGACACAGGAACCGTCCATGCGTGGTTCCGCGAGGCCCTGAGCGAGCGCACGGACCGGACCCTCGAGGTGGTCAACGGCTCCATGTCGGCGGTGAACTCGGACGTGGTGCGCCGAAACGTGCGCCACGCGCTGAAGCACGCGCCCGACCTCCTTGTGGTGCAGGCGTGCAACAACGAGGGCACGCTCCCCCCGTCCGAGGTGACCCGCCGCCTGCACGAGCTGGGCACGTTCCGTGCGCTTCGCCGGGTGCTCCGCGACGACGAGCCGGCCCCCACGTACACCCCCCAGGATCCCGACGTCACCCAGGTGCGGGAGCACTTCCGCGCGAACCTCGCGGGGATGCTCGACGCCGCGGCTGAGGCCAAGGTGCCGGTGGTGTTGCTGGTGTCTCCGCTCAACCGGCGCTACGACGGCAACGAGAGCGGCCTGCCGCTCCCAGGCCGCCGCTGGGATCAGCGTGTGCCCGTCGCGGTGCCCTGCGTGCAAACGGGCCAGGCGCTCTTCGAGAGCGGCGACATGCGGGGCGCGATCGACACCCTCGCCTCCTGCGACGACGTAGAGGCCCTCCGGTGGACTGGACTGGCAGAGTTCGCGCTGGGCCAGCACGACAGGGCACGGCGAACGCTCGAGCAGTATGCGGAGCACGTCCCTCGCAACCGCTGCCGGCCCAGCTTCCAGGAGGTGGTCCGGTCGGTGGGTCAGGGCCGGCCCGGGGTGGTGGTGGTGGACCTGGACGCCACGATGAGCCGCCTCGCCCCGCATGGCGTCACAGGCCCAGAGCTCTTCACGGACTACTGCCACCTGCGCTGGGACGCCCAGGCGCACGCTGCCGACGCGATCCTCGATGCGGCGGTCGCGGCGGGCTTCCTGCCATCGCTCCGGCCGGCGGCAGGCGCCCCTTGGCCGCGGCGGCGGGCGCTGGTTGAGCAGGCGGAGCGGGCGGGTACGCTGTTCCCCCCAACCCGCTGAAGGAACGTCCGGCAGCGCTCCCTGCCGCTCTTGGGGAGACTTCCCTAGCTAGGGGATGCGAGGGATGCGAGTCGGCAATGGGTCTCCAGCGCGACTCCTGATAGTGTCGGCGTGTGACTTCGAACACCACTCAATCGTGGCTGCGGACAGGTCTCCTCGCCCTCGGCGTTGCGCTCCTTGCTCCCGCGGCCTGGAGCGCCACAACCGACTTTCGTGCCAGGGGGCAGAGCGAGGCCGCGGCCAGCGCCCACCGCGACCGCGCATCGCGGCTTGCCGCCGCCGGCGAGCTTCAGGCGGCCCTCGTAGGGCTCTCGGCGGCGCGCGAGCTCCGACCCAACGACCCGGACCTGCAGGGCGAGCTTCTGCGGCTGCGTGTGCGACTCGCCGCCGAGCAGCCGTATCTGCTCACCGACGCCGAGATCGCGCTCACGACCTATGCGTTGGCCGCGGCCGGCGAAGACACCGCCGAATCGCTCACCGCGCGCGGCCACTTGGAGCTCCGTACGGGCCAGCGCGACGGGGCGGGAGCGCACTTCGAGAAGGCGGTGGCGCTGGATTCGTCCTACGCCTTCGCGCAGGTCGGCCTCGGCGAGGTCAGGCGGTCCCAGGGCCGTGGGGCCGACGCCCA
>SXOO01000132.1 GCA_005776725.1 Pseudomonadota bacterium
CAGTGCCCGTGGAGGCGGGCGCAGGGAACGCCGCCGCGATCCCGGAGGGCCCGCACCTCGTCACGCTCGTGTGTCGCGACGCCTTCGGCAACACCAGCGACGCGGACCCGCTGACCATCGTGGTTGACCGCACGCCGCCGGCTTTGATCGTAGATTCGCCCACGCCGGAGCAGTGGGTCGCTGAGACGGGCTTCCCAGTCGTGGTGCTCTCCGAGGAAGCGAGCGCCGCTGAAGCGGACAACGGGGTGGAGGTGTTTCCCCTGGAGAAGTACCTGTTTGCGTGGCTCGGCAGCGTCACGCCCGTGCCTGTGGAGGGTCCGGGCTCCGTGACGGTGCGCGTGGTCGACGAGGCAGGCAACGTCGGGGCCGTCGAGGTCCCACTACGCGTCGACATGACCCCTCCCACCCCACCTGAGATCGTCCCGGATCTCGGCGTGACCGTAGGCACTGGCGCGGAGGCGGTCTACTGGACCCCCGTGCCACTCCTCCCCGCCAAGGTGCTCTCGGTGGACGAGGGCTCGGGTGTTCAGAGGTTTTGCGTCATCGAGGTTGGGAGCTGCGCCGACGCTGTGGGCGGAGAGGCCTCGCTGTCGCTCCCAGTGGGACATCCGACGGTGTTGGCGGTCGACGAGGTGGGGCACGTCTCTTCTGCGAATTTTCAGGTGGCCCTTGATGACGCAGCACCGAGCTGCGTCGTGGAGCAGATGGACCCGGCCGTGACGAACGGCGAGGTCTTCTCGCTCTCAGTGGCCACGTTCGACTCGGACGGGCCTCCGTTGCCGCTAACCGTTGGGGGCACGCTGGGCTCGGCCGAGGCCTCGGGCACAGCGGTGGACGGGCTCGCGGAGTTGGACCTGATCCTGCCGCCCACCGACGGCGTATTGCCCCTCAGCGTGCGCTGCACAGACGCCCTCGGTAATACGGTCCAGCACGACCTGGGCGAGGTCGTCGTGGACCGCACGGCGCCGAGCATCGCCGTGCTCTCACCCCTGGCGGGCGCGACAGTGTCGAGCACGTTCGAGGTTGTGGTCGAAGCCCCCGACGCGGTGAAGGTCGCGGTCTGGCGCGGCACCACCTCGTACGGCGCCTCCAAGGACGCCTTGGGTCGGTGGGTGGTCTCAGTAGCAAGTGGGGCGGCGCACGGGGCCACCGTGGCCTTCCGCGCGGTTGCAACCGACGGCGCGGGCAATGTGTCGGAGCTCTCTCGTGCCGTCGTAGTAGACTCACAGGGACCCTCGCTCGGGGGCGTCGCGGTGTTCAACGGCCAAGGCACTCAGCACCCCGCGTGGGTGTCGCCCGAGGGGATCTGGGTTACCCGTGAGCCGTTGGCCACGATCCAGCTACTTACGCCCGGGTCGACCCTCGCGTCCGCGTGTCTGTCGACTGGGCAGTGTGCTCAGGTAACGCCCGGGGTGGCGTTGTTCACGAATATCCCGGTATTGGTCGATGGGGTGGGGCTCACCATCGTGGCGGTCGACGGGGTGGGCAACAAGACCACCCGGAGCGTGTCGGTCCGCCTCGACGACACCCTGCCTACCTGCGTGGGCACCGCGCTGCCGCCATGGGTCAATAAGTCCACCTTCACCGCGTCGAGCACCGCCACGGACGGCGGCTCTGGCATTCATTCGGTGTGGCTCGCCTTCGCGACGTCGCCGCCGGAGACGCACGGCTTGAAGCTGGTGTGGGCAACCTACACGGCGCAGCTGAGTGTGCCGAAAGACGGGGATACCGTCGTTCAATACGGCTGCCGCGACAACGCAGGCAACGAGACCATCGGGCTCCCTCAAACGCTGAGAGTCGATCGGACAGCTCCCGTTTTGAAACTCGGCAAGTGGAACTTCTTCGACGAGGCGTTGCTCAGCACCACAAAGGATGCCGTCGGCGGCGTTGTCCACGTGTTCACCTCAGCGGTACAGGTCACGCTCTCGGAAGCGACTTGCTCGCAGGGATGTCCCACGATCAACCGCCTTTGGACACGGTATGCCCTCGGCACCAGCCCCTCGGCCGCCCAGAACAACACACCGGTGCTCCTGCCTGAGTCAAGCGACGCCACGTCTGGTGTGAAGTCGTTGGAGTACGCCCTGACGTCGCCGGCCGCACCCAGCCCGAGCTACAAGACCGTGCCGACGGGCGTTGCGCTTACGCCAACCGGACAGACTGGGGCCGGCGTCGTTCTCAGCTCCGCGGGTGCCCTCCCGCCGTCCGCGGACTACGGCACGACCAAGTGGCCCAACGCCGTCTGGTTCCGCGTTACCGACAATGCGGGGAATATCACCGCCAGGGAATACCCGCTTTCGATCCGGCTCCTGGCGCCTCCGCCCATCATCACTGCCGAGTCACTTGGCATAGAGGCCCCGGACCTGGAGTCCGTCGCCGGCCTCGGCAACGCCGATGCGGCGTTCTCGCTCTCGACGGCGGGGAAGGGAGCCAATTACGAGAAGGTGAAAGGCGTGCGGGTGCTCAGGTACAAGGTAGAGAACCCCTTCACGTTCGACCTGCTGCTCACCACGCCGCCGCCTGGGCCGGTTACGCTCCGGCGATTCTGGACGCCGCGCCTGGGTTCAGCCCTGGCTGCCCCGGAGTGTGAATCGCCGCACTGCGCTGTGGGGACGTGCAAGGCGACCGCGGAGGGGTGCTGGGCGGCGGCAGGCCAGTCGGAGTCGGCCGTCGAGCTTCCGACCGAGACGGAGCTCTACGACAACCCGTCGGTCGATGGCGCCGCGCTGGGCAAGTTCGGCGGCGCCGCGGTGCTCAAGGCGGGGAAGGCGGCCTGGGCCTCCGTCGTCGTCAGGTCGCGGGGCACCTGCCTGGTGCTCCCAGAGGCACAGCCGTTCGGCACTGCGGCGGCATACCTGCTTCCTGCTTTCGACGATTGCAACACAAGCGGCAACGGGATCGAGGTCGTGGGGTGTGTCACCGACTGGGGTGGTTGCCACGAGCTCCAGCTGGCAGCGGCCCGCGCGATCACCGACCTCGCGCTCTCGGGCCCGGAATCGGTCTCGACTGCGGCTGTGCTGTCGCCGAGAATCGAGACAAGTCTCCAAATCGGCAAGGCGTCGACGTTTGTCTGGACTCGTCAGGAGGACCTCCTTTGGAAACGCAAGCTCTACCCCGCTGCGCCGTGAAGCGCTTGAAGTTCTCGTGGCTGGCAGCCACCACCATCGCCTGCAGTGGGGAACAAGAGGTCGAGGCCTCTCAGGTTGTCATCAGTCCGATCGCCGGGCTTGAAATCGCCCCCAACGTCCAGGCGGCGCTCGAGGCCAACCAGAACGCGAGCAGCGTCCAGGGCACTGAGCTTGTCCGCGTAGCCGACGAGCTGCTCGCGGTTAGATCGGTGGCGGAGACGGCGGCCGCGCGCACTGGCAAAGACACGCCGATAGACACGGCCGGCGATGCGCTCACCATCGCCGAGGCATTGGTCGCTGCGACGAAGCGCATCGATGCGCTCGAGGGGCGCCTCGAGAGCGCCGAGCAGCGGCTCACGGCCTCTGAGCAACACGCGGAGGCGTTGGCGGTCGAGCTTGACGTTGCGCAGTCGCTGTTTTCGGAGGTCACAACCTGCCCTGCCGGGACTACTGCGGGCAATGGTTACTGCGTCGATCGGGTCCCTCAGGAGGTTGATACGAGCTTCTCCGCGCGACACCTCTGCGGAGAACGAGGGGGCCGGCTGTGCCACTTCGACGAGGTCCAGTACACCTGCCCGAAGCTGGACTTGGCCGAGCCCACCCAGTTCTTCGTGGCCGAGATCAACGCCGATGGGGAGACCCGCTTCGCCCTTGGCAGCGAGAGCCCGTGTAACCTGTATCTAGTGGGGGACGACCTTGGATCGATCCCCAACGCCCTGCCGTACTTCTGCTGCTTCGACCGCGCGGTGTTGGCCCCGAAGTGAAGCTCTGTGAGGTCGGGCGCCCCGCCCGGCCCGCCGCCGTCCGCCCGCCTCAGTCGCGTCCCAGCCCGGGCCGCCCGCCACTCGCGCCGCCGGCGCCGCGCCGGTCGCCCAGGTCGCCTGGGGCCGGAGGTTGCCGAGCTCGCGCGGCGGGTGAAACGCCTCGGCGCCTCTCCCGGAGGCTCGTCCCACGAAACGCCGACCCGCTCCCCCGCCCTGCTGGCCGCGTTCGTCGTAGCCATCTTCGGGCCGGGCTGCCGGCGCGACACGCCCGAGGGGACGGGCACGATCATGCGAGACGCCGGGATGTCCGGACGCACGGACAGCAAGCACGGCAGCCACTGGAAGATCATCGTCAATGGGCGCGGCGCCCCGCGGATCTGGCGGGAGGGGAAGTCGGCCGCGTTCACGACACGATGGCCGACTGGGGGGCACTGCTGAGAACCCGGCAGCGGCTCGCTCGGACTCGGGGACTGGGGTAATGAGCCCGTAGGCTCCCCGACACTTAGGTGATGGCACCGCGGCCATGGGTTGCGGACTGACCTGAGCCTCTTGGTGTGGATCGGAAGGCGGTCCGCCAGTACGTGGCGGCGGCGCAGTCGCTCGGGATTTCGCGGGCTGGCGATGTCGAGGAGCTCACTGACGAGGTGCTGGGTCAGGCCCTCGGGCGGTTGGGCCGGGACGGACCGCTGCAGTCGGGGACATGCGCATGCTTGTCGTGGGCACCAAGGCTAGGTCCGGGCCCTGCTGCATCGGAAGATCCCTGAGCCGTGGCTGCGTCTCCAGCGTGCCGTCGCGAAGACTCCGATCAGGTCCGTCTCACGGGCAACCAAGAGCGCGCGATGTTCACCCGCGCTACGATTCTTGACCCCTCCAGCGGCCCGGCGGATTCAAGGCGCCCTTGAACGCTCGCACCCCGGTCGTGCTCGTGAGCACGTTGTTCTCGCCGTTTCAGACGGAGCTCGCCACGGCGCTGAACGAGCGCGAGGGCCTCGACTACCACGTCCTCTACACGAAGCTGGCCAACGCGGCGCGTGGCTCGCACTGGACCGAGGACGTGCGCCGCACTCCCCCCTACGTCCACACCGTGCCCGCGGGCCTCGGCGCGCGGGAGACCGCGGCGTGGGTGGAGGAGCGCCTCGCGACCCTCGCGCCGCGCGTGATCGTGGCCAACGGCATCCTCCGCGCGCCGACCTGGCAGACGCTGACGGCGCTGCGCCCGCGGCTCGGGACGCCCCAGCGGCGCACGCCCGTCGGCTACTGGCTGGAGCACCCCGATCTCTCGCGCCCCTGGCATGTCTGCATGGCCGTGGAGCTCATGACGCGGGTCCAGATGGGCGCCATGGACTTCGGCTTCGTGATCGGCGACCGCGCCGAGGCATACTACCGCCGGTGCCACCCGACGCTCCCGCTCCACGTCGTGCCCTACGGCTCAAACCTGGGGCCGTCGTTCGCGATCGAGCGCAACGGGCCGCCCGAGCGCACCCGCTTCTTGTTCTCCGGGCAGCTGGTGGCGCGAAACAACATCCGGGCGCTCACCGAGGCCTTCGAGCGGCTCGCGGAGTCGCACGCGGGGCGCTTCGAGTGGGTGGTCTCCGCGAGCGGGCCCGAGGAGCGCTGGATCACCGAGGCGCGCGCCCGATCGCCCGTCCTCGATCGGGCCACGCGCTTCGACCGAGACTTCGTGACCTGGAACGACCGTCTCCGCCCGTTCGCGCAGAGCGACGTCCTCGTGTGCCCGTCGCTGCATGCGGGCTGGGCGCTGGTGGTGCCGGAGGCCATGGCGGCCGGGATGCCCGTGATCGCCACGCGAGCGGTCAGCGCGGCCCGCTGGTTCGTGCGGCCGGAGCTCAGCGGGGTGTTCGTGGAGACGGACGCCAACAGCATCTACCGCGCGCTGGTGCGCTTCGTCGAGGACCACCCCGCGATCGCGCGAATGGGCGCGGAGGCCCGGCTCGCAGCGCACGCCGGGACCGTGGAGTTCATCGCCGCGCGCTTCGCGGAAGCCGCTCGGAAGCACGCCGGGTGAGCGCGCCCACCCTCGACCTCGCGCGCCTGGCGCACGCCGGGACCGTGGAGTTCATCGCCTCGCGCTTCGTGGAAGCCGCTCGGAAGCACGCCGGGTGAGCGCGCCCACCCTCGACCTCTCGCGCCTCCGGGTGCTGGTCACGGGCAGCAGCGGGCTCGTGGGCCGGGCGGTGGTCCGCCACCTCGAGGACCGGGGCGCCACGGTCGTGGGCCTCACGCGGGGGACCACGGCCGGGGTCCGAGAGCCGCACATCCGCGCCCGACTCGAGGACGCCGACGCCGTGGAGGCCGCGGTGCAGGTCGCGCGACCCGACGGGGTCATCCACCTCGGGGGACAATCGCGCGTGGGCGCTTCGGAGGCGGCGCCGCGCGCGGCCTTCGAGGCGAACGTACAGGGCACGTGGAACCTCCTCGAGGCGCTCCGTCGCCACGCCCCAGAGGCCGCGCTGGTCGTGGCTTCGAGCGACGCGGTGTACGGCGACGCGGGTGGCGCGGTCCTCACCGAGTCGCAGACGCTGGCGGGGCAGGGGATCTACGCCACCTCCAAGATCGTCACCGAGAGCGTCGGGCGTTCGTTCGCCGACGCGCACGGCCTACGGCTCGCCTTCGTGCGCTCCAGCAACGCGTACGGTGGGGGCGATCCCGATCCCGCGCGCCTCGTCCCCAGCGTGGTCAGGGCGCTGCTGCGGGGATCGCGCCCCGTGCTGCGCGGAACGGGCCGCGAAGAGCGGGACTTCGTGCACGTAACAGACCTCGCGCGCGGCTACGTCGCTCTGGTGGAGGCGCTGCTCTCGGGACGCGCCGGGATCGCGGGCGAGGCGTTCAACCTTGCCAGCGGCACGGTCGTGACGATCCTAGCGCTCGCTCACACGGCCGCCGAGGCTGCGGGGCGGCCAGACCTCCAGCCGGAGGTGCTGGGTGAGGCGCCGGCGGCGATCGCGCGGAAGGCGCTGTCAACCGAGAAGTCGCTGAGTGTGTTGGGCTGGGCGGCCGAGTTGGACCTCGCCAGCGGGCTCCGTGAGACGATCGCCTGGTACCGGAAGAACGAGGGCACATGACCATCGACGCATTCAACGGGTTCTATCGCGGCAAGACCGTGCTGGTGACGGGGCACACGGGCTTCAAGGGCACCTGGCTCGCGATCTGGCTGGAGCAGCTGGGCGCACGGGTGGTCGGCTACGCCCTGGCCCCGCCCAGCGAGCCGTCGCACTTCACCGTGAGCCGCCTCGGTGACCGCATCGTCGACGTCCGCGCCGACGTCCGCGATGTCGCGGCGCTTCAGCGCACCTTCGAGGTCCACCAGCCCGACGTGGTGTTCCACCTCGCCGCGCAGTCGCTGGTCCGCCTGTCCTACTCGGAGCCGCGGCAGACCTTCGACGTGAACCTCAACGGCACGGTGAACGTGCTCGACACCGCCCTACGCTGTAGCAGCGTGGCGGCGGCGATCTCGATCACCAGCGACAAGTGCTACAAGAACGTGGGCCAGGCGCACGGGTACGCCGAAGACGACACGCTCGGAGGGCACGACCCCTACAGCGCCAGCAAGGCGTGCGCGGAGCTCGCGATCGCGGTCTACCAAGACCCCCGCTTCCAGACCGCGTCCGCGCGCCGGGATCTTCCCATCGCCTCCGCCCGCGCCGGGAACGTGATCGGCGGTGGAGACTGGGCCAAGGATCGCATCGTGCCCGACGTTGTCCGCGCCATCGAGGCGCGTCGTGATCTCGTGATCCGGAGCCCCCACGCCACCCGACCCTGGCAACACGTGCTCGAACCGCTCAGTGGGTATCTCTGGCTCGGCGCACGTGTCGGGGCCGACCCGTCGCTGCGCAGCGGCTGGAACTTCGGGCCGGAGGAGGGGCGCGCAGTCACCGTGGCAGAGGTGGTGCAGGGCCTGCTGGACCGGTTCCGCCCGCCCGCCACCCGCCTCGTCATCGAGCCCGACACCAGCGGGACCGAGGCGATGTTGCTGCAGCTGGACTGCACCAAGGCGCGCGAGCGGCTAGCCTGGCGCCCGACGTTCGACCTCGACGAGACCTTGGACGCGATCGTCGAGTGGTACGCCGCGGCGGCTCGCGGGGACGCGGACATGTACGCCATCACGGCCGAGCAGCTCGGCCGCTACACTCGGAGAGCCCGCGCGGAGGGGATCCGCTGGGCCTGTCAGGGGACCCCATGAGCAATCAGCACCCGGCCCACGCAGAGTCCAAAGGCCAGCCGGGCGCCGAGGCGCCCTTCGCCTGCCGAGGCTGCCTCTCCACCCGCACCTCGCTGGTGCTCGACATGGGGCAGCTGCCGCTCGCGAACGCGTTCGTGCGCCTCCCCACGGACACGGACGATCAGGTGCGTGAGCAGCTCACCCTGGTGTTCTGCGAGGCCTGCGGACTGGTCCAGATTCGCGAGGCGATCGACCGACACAAGCTCTTCTCGTCGTTCCTCTGGGTGATCGGCACCTCCGAGACCACGAAGGCCTACGCGCGGTCGTTCTCGGAGCGGCTTCGCGAGCGTTACAAGCCGCGCGCCGACCAGAGCCCGTTCCTGGTGGAGATCGCCAGCAACGACGGCTTCTTCCTGGAGCACTACCGGCAGGTGGGCTTCGACGTGCTGGGTGTGGATCCGTCGAACCTCGCGGCCGAGGCGGCCGAGCGCGGCCTCCCCTCGATCCGCGCGTTCTTCGGCCGCGCCGTGGCCGAGCAGATCGTCTCCACGCGGGGGCGAGCGGACGTGATCGTCGCGCGGAACGTGCTGGGCCACGTCAGCGAGCTTCAGGACCTGGTGGCCGGGATGAAGCACCTGCTCGCCCCGAACGGCCGCATGGTCCTCGAGTCGCCGTACGCCTTCATGCTCCGCGACGAGGTGCAATACGACACCATCTTCCACGAGCACCTCTCGTACCTCACCGTGCACGCCGTGGACGCGCTCATGCGGCGCTACGGGATGAAGCTCACGGAGGTGGGCTACTGCCGCATGAACGGCGGGTCGTTCGTCATCGAGGTGGCGCACGAAGACGCGGATGTGCCCGCCAACGCGCAGTCGGCGCTGGACTTCGAAGAGCTCATCGACCTCCATCGGCCGTCCGGATGGCGCCGGTTCGCTGAAGCCGTGCCGGCTCAGCGCGCGGCCCTGCGAACACTGCTCACGGGGCTCGAGGCCGAGGGGCGCTGCGTCGTGGGTTACGGCGCGGCCGCCAAGGCGATGACCATGCTCAACTATTGCGGGATCACTCCCCAGCTCCTGCGCGCCATGGGCGACGCGAACCCGCGCAAACAAGGGCTGCTGTGCCCGGGCGTGCGGATGCCCGTGGTCTCGCCCGAGGCCCTCATGGCGCTTGAGCCGGACTACATCCTGATCGGGGCGTGGAACTTCAAGGACGAGATCATCCGGTTCTTCCGCGAGCGCCTCGGCTATCAGAACAAGTTCATCGTTCCGCTCCCCATGCCCTACGTGATCTGAGCCGGGCCGGGGACTCTGGCCGGGCCCCCGAGAGACCCGGGTGCGACGCCCCTAGCTGCCCAGCCCGAGGAGGCGCTGAGCGAGCTTGGCCCGCGGGGAGGGCAGGGCGCGCTCGACCACCCGTCCCAGACCGAGGAGGCGCGTCTCTTCGAACGGCCGCCCCACCAGCTGGAGGCCGATGGGCAGCTTCGCTCCATCCACTCCCACCGGGACCGAGAGCGCCGGATACCCCGTGACGTTCGCGTAGAGCGAGAAGCGCAGGATCGCGTCGGTGACCACCAGGTTCGACTCGCCGGTCGCGAGCGCGTCGGGTGGGATCGGCGGGGCGGTCCGGCCCGTCGCTGGGAGCGCGAGCGCGTCGATCGAGTGGGTGAACAGCTCCCGCGCGGCGTCGCAGAGCTCGGCCCGGAGGCGCTGCGCATGGACGTAGTCGCTGGAGCGGAGGCGCCGCGCGAGCGCCAGGTTGAGGCGAGTGTCGGCGCCGTAGGGGCGCCGCTCGTCGATGTAGGCCTGGTGGGCCGCGGCCATCTCGCTGACGATGGTCACGAGGTGCACCGCGCGGAGCAGCGCGAGCCGGTCGATGCGGACCGGTACAACGGTCGCGCCCGCGTCGGTGAGCGCCCGGACGCCCTCACGACAGGCCTGAACCACGGCCGACTCCGCGTCCTCGAAGAAGGCGTCGTACACGCCGATTCGGGTGCCTCGAAGATCGCCGGCGGCGCGGACGGCGGCGAGCGCGTCGCCCACGGGCGGTCGACCGAGGGAGTTCGGGTCTTTGGGATCCGGCCCCGCCATGATCTGGAAGGCGAGAGCGGCGTCTTCGATCGAGGCGGCGAGCGGGCCGACGTGGGCGAGGCTCCAGCAGAGCGGCGCCGCCCCGTGTTCGCTGATCCGGCCGAACGTGGCCTTGAGCCCCACCACGCCACAGAGCGCCGCGGGGATGCGGATGGAGCCCCCGCCGTCCGCGCCGATCGCGATCGGGCACAAGCCTGCGGCAACTGCGGCGCCCGGTCCCGAAGACGAACCGCCGGTCGCGTGGCCCGAGTCGTGGGGATTCCGGCAGGCGCCGTGGTGGGGGTTGACGCCCGTCACGCCCAGGCCGATCTCGTGCATGTTCGCCTTGCCCAAGATGACGGCGCCAGCCGCCCGGAGCCGGGCCACGACCTCAGCGTCGACGGTGGCGGGGCTGGTGCCGAGGAACGCGGTGCCTACGGTGGTGCCATAGCCCACGACGTCGAGCTCGTCCTTGACCGCGACTGGGACGCCGTCGAGCGGGCCGAGCGGCCTGCCCGCCCGCCAACGCTCCGCTGAGGCGCTGGCCGCGGCGCGCACCACGTCGGCCTTCCAGGCCGTCATGATCCGCAGGGGGGGAGACATCGCCTCGGTCGCTGCGATGGCCGCCAGCGCCCGCTCGGTGACCTCCATCGGGCTGTGGCCGGACGCGTACGCGGCCGCGAAGTGTGCCGTGGTCTCGTGCGGCCCGGCGGGAGGACCCAGCGAGGGGGGCACGGGAGCTCCGGTGGGCGCGTCTGTCTTCGTGGCTGGCGGAGTCTGACCCAACGCCAGGCCCTGAGGCTGTGGGCTGAGCGGGGCGTCGGTCGGCACCGCGCGCAGCGCCAAGATGCCCGCGTCCCGGAGCAGCTTCGGCGCGAGCAGCGCCCCTGTCAGCGGATTGCGCACGGCGAACGAGAGGACATGGAGCGCCCAGCCCGCTGCGCGTGGGGCCTTCATCGGGACGAGATCGTAGGTCATCGACTGCTCCTCGGGTGGGCCGCCACGCCCTTCGTCACCGGGTCCGGTGACGGAGATCGGCCGTTGCCTTGCGCGGATCCGGGCCCCGAATATACTCGCGCCGGCCCGTTGCCCAGGAGGAGAACCCATGATTTCGAAGGCCGCCATCGTGGAGGCACTCGAGAAGCGCTTCGACTACGTCTCGGCGCGGATCGCGTTCAAGGATTGCCTAGCCCGAGCGGGGCTTACCGACAAAGACGCGTATTCCACGGCAGAGGCGAAGAGCTTCGTGTCCGCTGCGAAGCGCCTCGACAAACGCATGGACCGCGCGTTGGCTGCCTTCGCGGCCATCGACCCCAGCCTCGTGGAGATCTCCGCCGCCGCCCCCGTGGCCGCCGCGAAGTCGCCCGTCATCGAGGGTGTCCGGGCCGTCGTCTCGGAGCCGTCGGCGCCCGCCGCCGAGGCCGCGCCTGCCGCCGAGGCTGCGTCGTCCGAAGCAGAGGCCCCCGCAGCCGAGGAGGCTCCCGCTTCGGAGGAGGCTCCCGCTTCGGAGGAGGCTCCCGCGGCTGACGAGGCGCCGGCCGAGGACGCTGGCAAGGGCAAGAAGAAGAAGAAGTAGACCGCCGCGCTCACAAGCCGTGAGCGTGTGTGCGTCTGACCACCCCGCCCTCGAGGGCCAACGTGCCCCCGTGGTGCAGCACGTGAAGCCGATCTGGCGAGCGCCCCTCGCGCGCGATCTCTTGGGCCAGCGCCTTTGGGCCTGCGTCGATGGGCTCGTCCGAGAGGTCGAAGGTGCCCCAGTGCATACCCAGGAGGTGGCTGGCCCCTAGCGCGTCGAACGCGCGGAGGCTGGCGCCCGGCGGCATGTGTTGCGGGTGCATGAACCACTCGGGCGCATAAGCCCCCAGCGGCAAGATCGCCACGTCGACCGGCCCCACCACGCGACCGATCGCCCCGAAGCCGCCGAAGTCGCCCGTATCCCCAGAGTGATACACGGAACCCGCAGGGCTGCGGACCACCCACCCTCCCCACAACGCCTTGTTCTGATCGAACGCGCCGCGGCGGTGCCAGTGCTGCGCCGGCACGAGCACCAGGTCCACGCCCGGGGCGATCTCCAGCCGGTGCCACCAGTCGAACACCGCGACGCGCGGCACGCCCCGCGGCAGCGCGCGGTCGAGGCCGCGCGGTACCGCCACGAGCGCCTCGGGGCAGCGTCGCGTCAGCGCGCGGATCGCTGGGGTGTCCAGGTGATCGTGGTGGCCGTGAGTCACGGCGATCACGTCCGGCGCGGGAGCTGTGGTCGCGTCGATCGGGCTGCGGGTCACTCGCGGCACCACGCCACCCGCGCGGCCGAAGATCGGGTCGATCAGCACGCGCACTCGCCGGCCGTTCGCGTCGTGCGTCTGCACGAGCGCGGTCGCGTGGCCCGGCCACAACACCTTGAGCGGCGCGTCCACGGCGTCGAAGGCCTGGACCGCCTCGCTCACCACCGGTAGAGACGGCGGACGGCGCTTCTCTTCTCTGTGTGGGTTGGTCGCGAGCTTCCAGCGAATCAAATCGGCGGGCTTCGGCAACACCATGCCGCCCCAGGGGTTGTGGAAGGTGCCCCGCGGCGTGAGGGGCGACTCGAAGTAGACGGCGTCGGCGTCCTGCGGCGTGCTCCGGGGAGCCGCCAGGCTAGCGGGCGCCGCTCCGGCGTCCGTCTCTGCACCACCACGCCCTGGCGGAAGGACGAGCGGCGTCGGGGTCACGGGGAGTCACCGACGCGGCTGCGATAAGCCGCCGCCAGCCGAATGGCCGCCGCCGTCCAGAGGACGCCCAGGCCCACCGCGACCCAGGGCGTGGCCTGCGAGAGACCAAACGCCGCCAAGACCAGGAGCAGCGCGGACGCCGCGCCCTTTGCGACCCGATACGTGAGCATGTCGACCAGCCCCTTGCCCTCGGTCTTCTCCGCGTACTCGAGAGGGAGGTACACGAGCTCCTTCGCGGCCCGGAAGAGGCTGTAGTCCAGCGCCTTTCCCATGACCTTCGCGAAGGCCGTGACGTGCCACGAGCCGACAGTTGCCATCCCGACGAGGCTCGCCATCACCAGCACCGGGACGCCGACCAGGATCCGAGTGACCCCCAGCGCCGCCAACAGCGGCCCCGCCAGGAGCTGGAGACCCGCCGCGGCCCAGGTGGTGTACTGGTAGACCCCGGCGATTGCGACGGTGCGCGCGTCCTCCGTGAGGCCCAGCGACTCGAGGCGCGCGTTGAACCCAGCGTCCACGAACGCCACCACCAGCTGGACGAGGCCGATCGTGATCGCGAGGAGCTGCAGGTAACGGCTGCGCGCCAGGCGGGTGAGCTGGGCGCCCAGCCGCACGGGGTCTGTGCCCGCGACCCGTGTGGGGGCGTCGAGTGAGCGCGCGAGCCACCCGAACACGATCAACGCTGGCGCCACGGCCAGGAGCGCGTTCTCCGTGCCGAAGCGCTCGGTGAGCCGCGCCGCGGCCTGGCCGCCGAAGAGGCTGCCGGCAGAGCCGAAGAGCGGGAACAGGCCGTAGAGCCAGCGCGCGTGCTGCAGCCGCCAGGAGGCGTTCGCTACCGCCCAGAGGCTCTCGAGCAGCACCACGATGTAGAGGTCCTTGACGACGTACGTCAGGAACGGCGCCGCCGGGAAGCCCTCGCGACGCAGAAACACCAGGAGCACGAAGAGCGCCGCCGACAGGGAGCTCGCCGCGCCGATCACCACGCCCAGGGGATAACGCGCCACAGCTCGGGCGTACGCCGTGGAGACGAGGGCCGCGCCGACGGCCACGCCCAGCCAGGCCCAGGGCAGCGCCGCCGCGCCGTGCGCCGAGAGGAACATCGACTCGGCGGTGGGCCGCGCCAGCTCGTAGGTGGCGAGCAGCAGGGCCGCGAGCCCGCCGAGGTGGAAGAGGCGGCCCAGCTGAAGGCTCGCCGGTGCTTGACTCCCGCCCGGTGGGGGCAGCACGGCGCCGTCAGAGTTGTCTTCTGCGGGCGCGGTCACTGAATGACGAGGTTGCCCACGAGCGCGACCATCGGCCTCGAGCCCGCGCCCCCCAGCGAGGAGGAGTTGGCCGTGTACATGGAGACCACGGTGCCGCTCTGCTCCGAGACCTTGTCACCGGTGGCCAGGGCCTTCGCATGGACCACGAAGAGCACCAGGCCGTCTCCGACCTGAGGCGCGCCGTCGGGGTTCAAGATGCCGTTCAACAGCACCGTTCCTGGCTGGCCCAGCCAGTTGGCGTTGAAGGTGGCGCCCACGGAAGCGCCGGATGGCGTGACGTTCGTGATCTCGATCGCCAGCGGGTCATAGACCAGCTCGAGATCGAACGCGCCGAGCGGCTGGCCGCACGTGTTGACGCGCCCCTCCAGGGTGAAGGTGCTGCCCACGGTCTTCGACTTGTAGGCGAGGCCGACGGAGTCGCCGAGGTCGATGTCGCCGCACGCCGGCAGCAGGTTGCACGGGATCGCGATGCTGAGCGGTGGGTCGAAGGCCCCGGGAGCGTCGACCGCCGGCGTGATGTCGACCGTGACGTTCGTGAGGGTGTTGCCCCGGATGGTCATCACCCCGTTCGCGTTGATGGTGGCCCCGGCGGGGCTGGACGAGGAGAAGGTGAGCAGGTTCGGGATGAACCGGCTGTCCGAGAAGCGACGGCGGGTCCCGTCGCCCATCGCGCCCCAGACCTTCACAGTAGCGGTGGCCACGTCCTTGATGCCGCTGAAGGTGCTGGGGGCCCCATCGGGTACGAGCACCGCGATGGACTCCTTGCCGCTGTCTACGACCACCCCCTTTGTCTGGGTGACCAGCGGGCCGAGCGCGAACAGCACGTCTACCGTACCGACCCCTGCAGCGCTGACGCGGCGCGTGGGCTTGTCGAAGGTGACGATGCCCGGTTGGGGCGCTCCGGTCCCCGGGTTCACCGGCGTGATCGACAGCCCCGCTTCCGACGTGACGTCCGCGCTGCTGCCGTCGTTGAACGTCATGAGCACCTCGAAGTTGGCGTCCTGCCGGGTCGAGGTCGACTCGATGAACGAGTAGATCTTGTCGCTCACCCGAGGCGGCGTGGGCGTGAAGGTCTCGAAGAGGTCTGCCGTGAGCCCGCCTGCCTTGATCACGTCGACCACCACGCTCGCCGGGGCGAGCCCCGGGTACTGGGCCACGGTGACACGGACCGTGGCGGTGCCGGCGCCCTTCCCGGTGCTGGTCACGAAGCCGCCGGCGGTGGCGCTCACGAGGTCCTGGGGATCCAGGTTCGCGTGGTCGTAGGTGGCTGACGCCGTGAAGTCCTGGCTAGAGGCGTCCGCGTAGATCACCTGCACCGACAGCTGCTGTCCGGTCGGGAGCTTCTTGATGGTGGCCGCGGGGTCAGTCCCGGACACGGCCAGCGAGAACTCGCCCGGCGTGACCACGAGCTGCACCGGCTCGGGCAGCTCCACCGTGACCGGCGCGCTGCCGGTGCAGATCGGGGTGGCCCCGAACTGCCACTTCGCGTCGACCACGATGGTGCCAGCGGTGACCGCGGTGAGCAGGCCGCCGGATGTGGAGGGGGCCACTGCGGGGTTCGACGAGGTGAACGAGATCCCCGTGGTTCCGCTGACCTTGCCGCGCGTGCCGTCCGAGAAGCGCGCGTACACCTGCACCTGGCACTTCTGCCCGTAGGCGCGCATGACGCCGAGCACCCGCGCCGTCGACACGGCCGAAGCGGAGAGGACGGACGGCGTGGTGGGGGCTACGCCGACCATCTCGACCGTGCACGGCGCCACGACGTCGAGGCCGACGCAGCTCACGGGGGTGGCCGTGTCGACCGTGAGCGGTGCGGTGGCCACCGTGGTGCCCTGGGGGGTGCGGAGCGTGGTGGTGTAGGTGCCGGCGGTGGTGGAGGCGAAGCGCTTCTCGCCCAGATCCACGGCCACGGTGCCGGGCGCGATGATCTGGCCGGCCGCGGAGAACCGGTCCGTCACGTCGTGCTCGAACACGGCGCCCACGCCGTCTCGCCAGGTGGTCCGGGCGCGGAGGCGCGTGGTCTGGAACAGCTGGACGTTGGCGGCGGTGAGCGCTCCCGTGATGGGCTGCAGCGTGCTGTCGAACAGCTCGTACACCAGGGGATCAGGGTGCAGGACCGTGAGTTTTGCGGCTGACACGAAGGACTTGTGGGCGGCCGCGATGGCCACGGTCCCCGGCACCGTCCCGGGCGCGACGGCGCCGGTCGTGGACACCACCGCCACGTTGTTTACATCGGTGGCGTAGCTGGTGGACGGGTTCGCCGTGAGGTTCTGCGTGGTGAAGTCGCGCTTGTAGCCGGTGACGTCGAGCTGGGTCGAGTCTGACAGGCCCGTGATGGCCTTCCACGCCAGGAGCTGTGCGTCGGGCAGGCCTGCGAAGATCCCCATGACGGCCGCAGACCAGGCGCGGACCTGGCCGAGCTCGTCCACCCCCGTGGCGTCCGCGACCACGAGCGGGTCTTCAGACGCCAGCAGCACCAGGTTGGGATCGCGGATCTCGACCACCTGGCCGCTGACGGAGGCGGTGACCGTGGGGTCGTCCGGCGTGAGGCCGGCCAGGACCACAAAGCGTACCGTGGCCACGTGGACCGCGGCGCCCTTCCCGCAAGCGGCGGCCTGGTCCTCGGAGATCGCGTTGAACTTGAGGTCGCCCGAGGCGTTGGCCAGGTTGGCGTCGCCCACGGGCGCTTTCGTGAAGGCGTTGCACGAGCCCCCGGTCACGTTCTGAACCTGCAGCATGAAGCGGTTGAAGGTGATCCGTACGTCGTAGGTGGCGACCGACGTAGGTCCGGCGTTCAGCACGACCGGGACGTCGAAGGTCTCTCCGACGAAGCGCGGCGACCGCGGCAGCTGGATCCCGCCGCCCGCCGCCGCGAGCACGAGGGGCGCCGGCGCGGGTTGGAGCGTGATGACGTGCGGCGACGCCTTGAAGGACGAGACCTGGGGCGTGGCCTGGATGAGGCCGCCCACCACGAAGTGCGCCGGTGATGCGGTCCACGACAGCACCGCCCGACCCTGAGCGTCCGTGAGGCCCGACAGCGTCACGGGCGCGGCGAGCGGTCCGCCGGAGAGCGCCACGGTGACGGCCGTGCCCACCGCGACCGGGCGCCCGTGCGCGTCCCGGGCTTGGATCGCCACGCGCGTCTCGGCGTTGTCGACGTAGAGCGTATCGCGCATCAGGATCGACTCGACCGACAGCACCGAGGCGGCCTTCACGTCGAAGCTTGCG